>JAAYVJ010000729.1 GCA_012517265.1 Planctomycetota bacterium
CTGTACGGCTCCAACGAGAGCGCGGAAGGCCCGTTCGAGCTGATCGCCAGCGGCTTCATCATGGACTTCGCCGGCGCGGATCCCTGGCCGCGGTTCACCAAGAACGCGACCCCGATCACGTTCGAGAACACGACCGCCTACCTGCACTATCAGGTTCTCTTCACGATCCTTCGGAACAGCGTCGCCGCCAACAGCATGCAGATCGCGGAAGTCGAGCTGATCGGCCTGCCGGCGGTGGAGCTCCCGAAAGCCACCTTGTTTGCCGAGGACTTCGAGGCCTACGTGGCGGGTTCGGACCTGCACGGCCAGGCCGGCTGGAAGGGTTGGGGCAATGTCGCGGCGGCCGGCGCTCCGGCTTCCGACAAGTTCGCCTTCAGCGGCAAGAACTCCGTCGAGGTCATCGGCAGCGCCGACCTCGTCCATGAGTTCGCCATCACCGGCGGCGTCGTGGAATTCTCCGCGATGCAGTACATCCCGGCCGGCACCAGCGGCACGACGTACTTCATCCTGATGAACCAGTACGACGACCCCGGCGCCACTCTCGACTGGTCCGTTCAGACCGAGTTCCGTCTGGACAGCGGCGTCGTCCACTTCTGGACGGGCGCCGAGACCCCCATCGTCTTCGACAAGTGGGTCGAGGTCAAGTGCGTGATCGATCTGGACAACAACCTGCTCGATTACTACTACGACGGCGTCAAGATCTCCAGCGGCACCTGGGATGACACCGGCCACAAGACGCTTCAGGCCATCGATCTGTACGGCAACGGCGCCTCGTCGGTCTACTACGACGACATCGTCGTGAAGCAGTAACCGTTCGGCGTCCGCGTCGAATCGGTCAAGTCAGTAGTCGCACAAAGGCGGCCCCGGCAGTCTGTCGGGGCCGCCTGTCTCTTTTGAGAAGATCCCTGTTTTGACCTCCCCCTCCTGGTGCCGTCGGCACACGAAGGATGCCCCGGAAAGCGTCTGGCTCAATCGAGAATCGTCAATCGCGAATCATCCGTTGTGAAGGTGCAGGATCTTGGCGCCTTCGATGCCGTTGAATCTCGTCGAGGAGGCGATACTGTAGGCGCCGATGTTCTCGGTGTAGAGACAGTCGCCGATCTGCAGGTCCGCCGGCAACTGTTCCGAGAGCGAGATCTTGTCGAAACTGTCGCACGTGGGACCGACGACCGCGCAGACCTCCATGGGCCCCTCCTTGAACGCCTGGAAGTTGGGCACCCAATGGTCGTAGACGACGCCGGAGAAGGTGTGATAGACGCCGTCGTTGATGTAGTAGAAGATCTTGCCGTCCCGGCGGGCCTTGCCCACGATCTCTGAGACCAGCACCGCGGCGGTGGCGACCATGAACCGCCCCGGCTCGGCGATGATCTCGACGTCCTTGGGGAACAGCCGGTCGCACTCGGATTCGATCAGCCGGCCCAGCTTGGCGAAGTCGGGCACCCTCGCGTCGTACGGGACCGGGAAACCGCCCCCGATGTCGACGATCTTGACCGGGTAGCCCCGCTTGCGGGCGTCCTGGAAGATCTGCGACGCGATGTCCAGCGCCGCGGAGTAGTTGTCGAACGTCGTGCACTGGCTGCCGACGTGGAAGCTCAAGCCCTCGACGACCAGGCCCAGGTCGAACGCGGTCGCGATCAGGCCCCGCGCGTCGCCGGGCTCGGCCCCGAACTTCGAGCCCATCTCGACCTGCGAGCCGATGTCCGGCACCTTGAGCCGCAGGACCACGCCCGCGGTGTCGCAGTGCTCCTTGATCTTGACCAGCTCGTCGGCGTTGTCGAACGTCACCAGCGGCTTGTACCGCCGGATCTTGCCCAGCGTCGCCTTGTCCTTGATCGTGTTCGAGAAGATGATCTTGTCCCAAATGTAGAAGTCCTTGTCCTTCTCCTCGAAGTGGGCGATGTACTCGTAGACCTGCATGAACTCGTTGTAGGAAGCCACGTCGAAGCTGGCCCCCTCGTCGAACAGCGTCTTGACGATCTCCGGGTTCGAGTTGGCCTTGACGGCGTAGTACGCCTGGACCCGCGGCAGATGCGTCTTGAACGCGCGGTAGTTCTCCCGGATCCGGTCGTGGTCGATGATAAACAGGGGAGTCCCGTGCTCGCGCGCCAACGTGAGGGCTCGTTCCTTCATTTCTTCTGCTTCCTGGGAAAAGTGTGACGTTCGAAATCCGTAGGGTGCGCACCACGCACCATCTTGTGCTCCATTCGACGGTGGAGCGGTGCGTAATACGCACCCTACAGAGGTCTGTTCCTGCCTACTTGCCGAGCTTCATCATGAAGTTCTTGAGCTTCTCGATCTCGCGGTTGTTCTCGAGATAGGACTTGATCAGCTTCTCGTGCAGCTCGGCGCCGCGGTCGTAGAGCCTCTTGAATCGGCGGGGCTTGGTCGTCTGGATCGCGTAGGCCGCCATGATCGGCAGCGCGACCGTGACGTCCAGATACGCCGTGACGGTCTCTTCGAGCTTCGTCGGATCGATCTTGCCCCAGCTCGCGGCCTCTGACGGCGGCGCGCCGGACAGCCCCCCCGTGTCGGGCCGGGCGTCCGTCACGTTGATGTCGTAGTCCTGCCCCACCTCCGGGATCATCAGCACTTCCTGGATCTGCGGCTCGGTCTGGAGCATGAAGTTCTTCGGGCTCCCGCCGCCGATGAGGATGACGCCGGTCTTGCCCTTCTCGTACTTCTTGGCGTTCAGGATGATCGCCGTCGTGTCGTTGACGTCGATGCTCGGATTGATCTTAAGCTTGAACCGGTCGAGCAGGCCCGCCGCTTCGGCCAGCAGTTCCAGTCCCGCCACGTTCATCCCGTGCGTCGAATCGCCCGGCGACGACGTGAAGACCGGAATCCCGTTGCGATAGGCCGCCGCCAGGATGCTGACCTGGCCGATCCCATTCTTCTGCTCGCGTTCGTCGAGGACCTTGCCCAGGTGATGGTAGAACTCCCGCGTGCCCATCTCCTTCTGGAACTCCGGCCGGCACAGGATCTCGCGCAGTTGCCGGTCCGTCTCCATCAGGACGTCCTGATAGTCGAACAGAATGTCGTAAATCCGCGTAACGCCCTTGGCCCGCAGGTCCGCGTCGTCCACGTTGTGGCTGCCCCGGAACAGCGGCAGGTTCAACGCGAAGTGCAGGTCGTGGTACATGTTCGCGCCGGTGGCGACGATCCAGTCCACCAGCCCGTGGTTCATCAGGGGGATGATCGCCGCCGGTCCCAGGCCCGCGGGCGTCAGGGCCCCCGCCAGGCTCATGCCGACCGTGACGTCGTCCTTCGAGTAGCGGTCCCGCAGCAGGTGGCAGGCCGCCCGCAGCCGGCCGCCGTTGTAGGCGTCCATATTGTCGACCAACTGCACGATCGTGGTGTCCGCACCGATCGGCGCCGGAAGAATCCGCTTGCCGGAGAGGTATTTCGCCCTGCCCGGACACGATGATTTGTCGTGTGCCATGATCCAATCAACCTTTCAACGGTCCGTCTCCATTGCGTCGGCCGTGGGCAAACCTCGCCCGCCGAACGAGTCGGCATTCTACCCGAACACCCCGCGCGCGCAAAGCCGCAACCGGCATTTTCTTCCGCCGGGTCGTTCGCAGTGCGCCCGTCAGGGAATGACCTCTGTTCCCGTCGCAGGGGCGGGGACTGTCGAGTCCTTAGACAGGATGCGAAAGTCCACGGCGATCTAATCCGCGGAGACACCATACCAGTCTGCCATCGCAGTCCCGCGGCCGGCCAATCCCGTGGAAATCAGAACGGTC
>JAAYVJ010000730.1 GCA_012517265.1 Planctomycetota bacterium
ACCTGGATCCGACTCCAGGGCGGCGAGAAAGTCCAATACTGAATCAGCGATGGCCACCCAACCAGGCAATTCGCCAGCATAACGCATCAGCTCTGCGGAATCGCCTATTTTTCGTTTTGTGCTTCGAGGGCCAGCCCCATATAGCCCGCCGAAGCAAGCAAGGCGTCCCGGGAACGGGGGCCGCGAATCGTCTGCCCCGGTCTGCGTTTGACGTTCCTGAGGCAAGGGGCTCATGGTATAATTGAGGTTGGGTGTGTGTCAGCAAGCTCGGATTGCAGATGATTGTGCTTGGCCGTTTTCAAGGAGTCTGACATGTCGCCATTAGAGAAGATGCGAATGGACGCTCTCAAGCTTAGCGTCAGAGAACGAGCATTTCTGGCCAAATGCCTCATAGATAGCCTGGATCAGGCTGAGGAGCAGGAGATCGAGCAGATGTGGCTCGACGAGGCCGAGCGTCGCCTAGCCGCTTATGACAAAGGGGTTATACCAGCGAGACCGGCCAGTGAAGTCTTTGCCGAAGCGTATGAGAAGATCAGATGAAGACACCTCGCCTGCTCCTGCCGGCTGAAGAGGAAATGCTCGAAGCGGCATTCTATTATGAGCAACGATCCGGAGGTCTGGGGCGGGATTTTCTCAGAAAGGTCCAGAATGCCGTCGATGAAATCGTGCAGCATCCTGTTCGATGGCCCAAGGTCAGAGGGAATATCCGACGGCGCATGATCCATCGCTTTCCCTATGCCGTTCTGTATGAAGACCTGCCTCAGGAGATCTTGATCATTGCCGTGATGCATCTGCGCAGACATCCAAACTACTGGATTGACAGAACACATTGATCAGCATGCACCGACGATCGATCCTGTTTGGAGCCATGATGTCGTTTGCCGCGGTTCAGTCTTTCGCCGGGATCAGCCTCACGCTGATCCCGCCCTCGCCGGTCACGGACCGGATCGAGCTGGATATCCGCGGATCGGTGCGGAATGACGTGGACGGAGCGCGGACCTTTGAGGTCGCGTTGTATCTCGATGAAGAGAAGCCCCAGCAACGTCTGCATCAGGCGGCTCTCACCATCGACCCTCAGTCGGCCGAAGGCCTCGCCTTCCGCTGGCCTGCCCAGGGGCACGCGGGCCGACATCGCGTCATCATGACGGCGCGGTCGGGGGATGTGACGCTGCGAACGGAGCGTCGCATCGAGATCATCCCCTCGGACGTCCGCTCCACCCGCCGGCTCGGGGGCGCCTGGGTGGACCTCTATCACCATGATGAGCAGGAGGGAAGACCCTTCAACGCCGAACTGGCCAAAATGACAGACGGGAACTGGCGCGAGCTGGTCCTCGCGATGCACGCCACCGAGCAGAATCTGCTGGTCATCACGATGATGTTCCAGAACTTCACGCATCGCAGCAAACACGACTTCACTCCCGAGACGTATCCGGGCAGAGCTTATTATCCTTCCGAACTCTATTCCGCCCGCATGCCGATCGCTTCGAGCGACCCGCTGGAGACGATCCTGGACGAGGCCGACAAGCTGGGCATGCACGTGATGCCGGGGGTCGGCAACTATGCGTTCTTCGACTACACGCCGGACTCGCTGCGCTGGTGTACGAATGTAGCCGACGAACTCTGGCGGCGGTACGGGCGCCATCCGTCCTTCTATGGCTGGTATCTCAGTCACGAGCAGGGCGGCGGCCTGTACATGCCCGGCCTCGGAGACCCTGCGCTTCAGCGTCGCGAGATGGTCGACTTCTTCAGGGCTTTCACCGCCCATGTCAAGCGGCGCGCCCCGGACAAACCTGTGCTCCTGGCGACCAATCCCTATGGTCTTCGCGGCGCGGAGGAAACGTACCGCCAACTGCTGGCCCATGTGGACATCCTCGGGCCGTTCGGTTTCCACCGCATGCCGGAGGAGGACCTGACCGGCGGAGAGGCCGCCGCGCTGTTGCAGTCATTGTGCGACGAGGCCGGGTGCCATCTCTGGCTGGATGTGGAGACATTCGTGTTCCGCAATGGCGTCGAACTGCATCCTCGCCCGATCGGCGAGCTGATCGGCGACCTCCGGCGTTTCCCGAACTTCGAGAAGACCCTGCACTACCAGTTCCCCGGCCTGATGAGCGCGCCGGCGATGA
>JAAYVJ010000731.1 GCA_012517265.1 Planctomycetota bacterium
GCCACTGCTGAAGATGCCTCTGCCAGAACCGGCCCCGTCTGGTCCGTGCTCTCTGCGGTCTGTCTGCTGCCATCGATCAACTCCTTTCCATCGCATGGCAGCATTATCCCACTTCTGCAACAACCGAACAGATGTCCCTCGCCGGACGGTTACGATATGCACGCCGATGGCCTTCCCCGTCTGAGGCTCGATCCGCCGTTGCGGTTCGATGGAGCAGTGTTCGTCGCACTGGTCGCAGACGACGGATGTGCCGTGCTCTATCTCTTGCAGGACCCCTCCGGCCAACAGTTCTTCGAGCTTGCCGTCCGGCCAGCCCCGGATCTCATCACCCGTCACAACATCTGCATCAGGAATGCGGAGCCGTCTTGCCAGTCGTGCCAGAAACCCATCCACGGATAAGCCCCCATTGTTCGACGTACTTCTTGGCGATCTGATCCATTGGATCGTCTTTCAGCGTGCAGCGGTCCGGCGTGGAAATCTCAAACGTCAAAGACTTGCCTCTCTTGCCGTCTCTACCCGCGAATTTGAATTGGAGCTTCGTCTTCGCGACGATCACGTCGTCCAGTGACAGATTCTGCTTGGCGAGCGCCCGGTCGATCAGCTTGTAGATCGCCTTGGTATCGCTAGGCGAACTCGCCTCGAAAGTGACGCGGCGATTGCCCGACCCCGGCACATCGAGGCGCAACATCCTGACGCAAACCGTATCGACGCCATCGGCCGGGTCTGTGGGGAAACGAATCTCCTTGTTCTTCAGTCCTTCCAGGTCGAAGTGTTTTGCCTTCTTATCCGGGAGTTGGTCCAGGCCAAGAATCGTCTGGCCGAATATCTCCTGGAGTTCCTCGATCTCGTCGGCCCGTCCCTTGACGCTGACGTTCAGGAAGCCATTCTGGGGCTGGTAGACGAAGATCACCTCAAATGCAGGCCGCGTGCGCCAGTGGTGAAATCGGCCACTATCATCGTATCCGATCTGCGTCGTGGCGTGGTCCTCTGGATACGCGAAATAGCAGTGCCTTTCCGGGTTCTCCCTGCGATAGTTGTCAACCTTGCAGTGCCGGCCTCGCCCTTGTTTCGCGTAGAATGCACAGATGGCGGTCGCCAGATTGTCCTTGTCCTGCTGCTCCACGGCTGGCGTCAGTCCCTCCCCTACGTACCGCTGCTTCCATCCGCCGGCCTGATCCATGTAGACCAAGTCGGACGCGATCTCGAAAACCTTGGGATCATTCAGAAATGCCCAAAGCGCCCTCTCGTAGTGGTTCTTCATGCCCGCGAATGCTTGGGACCAGTCCAGGTTGTGAAAAGGCGAGCCGGCTTCCTCGATGAGCACCTTGACCCCCGTTTCGCACGCCATCTCATTGACGTGCCGGAACTCCGCCTCTACTTCCGTCCGTTGCCCCTCCTCCAACGCATCCAGTGCCTGGACAATCGGTTCTGTCTCGGTGTCCCCCAGAGTGTCGAAATCAACACTCGCCAGCAGCCCCTTGCGAGCAAAGTACTCCTTGAGAATCCGGTTCGGTGTCTGCCGCAAGAACGTATTGCGTGAATAATTCCGTGACATATGGGTCCCTCCATTGTCAGATTAAGCTTCCGCTACAGACTATACCGATCTCCATTAGCTTCCAGCCATAACTCAATTTCACGATATGCCGGAACCGCCCGACCCAGTCGCTCATAGAATGTGAGACTGTGGCTGTGGTCATGCAGGTGCACCAGTTCGTGAAGGATCAAGTAGTGGACAACCTTTGGTGGCAGAAGCATGACACGCCAGTGGAAGTACACATCACCGAGTGCGTTGCATGAAGCCCAGCGGTACTTGAGGTCGCGGACGATGATGGCTCTCGGCTCGGCTGCCACGCGATCTTTGAGCTTCTGAACGGCATCGGGAATCCATGCTTCACCGCGTTGGGTGTACCATCGAATGAAATGCGACCGGCCCTTCTCGGCAGCGGAGCGGAGCATCCAGAAGCGGCTGTTCCGCAGGCAGAGAGTGGGCGATTGCGGGGCTTCCGTCGGGTCGATGAGCTTCAGCCGGTACTTGCGCCCGAGGTAGTAGAAGCCTTCGCCGGTCACGAACTCCCGCGTGCCCGCAGGCTTGAGCACCGCGTCCTTGTGCTCCAGCTTCCCGTAAATCCACTCCTGCTTCCGGCGGACAATCGCTTCGACCTCCCGCTCGGGCAGCGACTCGGGCACGTTGATGACAAGATCGCCGAACCGGTCAACGATGAGGTCCACCGTCTTCCGGCGCGGGCTGCGCCGCACCTGAACTTCAAGGTCGTCGATTCGCACGATCTCGCTCATGTCACAAGGAACCTGTGCCTGCTCTTTGCCAGGTCCACCAACCGCGTGGCCAGTTCCTGGACCCGTTCGTTTGGAATCAGTCGGGACCGCCGCAGGCAGCGGAACACCCAATTCTCCAGGCGCTGCCGACTCGGCGGGTCGCGCCAGAAGCCCACGTGGCCGATTTCGCTCTTGATGTGATCGACGATCTCCACGGTGAGGCCGACGGCCGACCTCAGCGCATCGCCGTCAAGCTTCTGGCCGGACGCTTCCTCGATGGCCTCCTTCAGCAGGCCGAAGAACGGAGCCTGGACCCTCGGGTCAAGCCCCTCGATCTCCTGCTCACGGCCTTGCTTGAGTTCCTCTTCGATGAACCGTTGCAGTTCGCGCTCAAGTTCCGTCCAGTTCGACGCCAAGTCCTGGAGAATCTGCTCCAGCTTCTCGCTGAGCTTTGTAAACAGCGCCGGGTCTTCGTGCAGGTGGATGCTGATGTGATGGCGTGCCGCGTGAAGCATCCGCGACGCCCGCGCCTTCGCCGACTTGCCGGCCTTGACATGCTCGGCGAAGTTCACGTCCAGAATCTCGATGGGCGGTATCTTCGGGTCGATGCCGTTGGCGGCGATGTACTGGTCGATCAGTTGCTTGACTTTGTGCTTCACACCGTGCAGGTTCAACTGGTCGTCGTAGTAAAGGTTCGCCGCGACCTTGGCGATGAAGCCGAGAATCTTCGCGTCCGCCAGATAGGGCATGGCCTCAGGCCGCGGCATGACAATGCCAAGGCTTTCGAGGAACAGCCGCAACTTGTTGATGAACTCGGCGCGAATCTTCACGTCGGCCAGAAGGTCCACGCAGGCTTCGATGTCGCGGATGCTGGAGATGCCGCGAGTCAGGAAGACATCCAGCACGCGATTGTGGCGGTCGCGAAGCTTTGGCACCTCGTCCCGCACGTCGATCATCGGGTCGTGCGTCTCGTCCTCATAGTCGCCCAAGGCATCGTGCAGATGGCGGGCCACGCCGATGTAATCGACGATGTAGCCGCAGTCCTTCCCACGGACTCGCCGATTCACGCGCGCGATCGTCTGGAGCAGTTCGTGCGCCACGATCCTTCGGTCGAGGTAGAGCACCTGCTCCACCGGGGCGTCGAAGCCCGTGGTCAACATGCTCTTGACGCACAGGAACGCCAGCCCGTCCTGCTTGGCCGGGTTCTCGTGGCACAGCGGCTTCTTGAAGCGCGCGATGTTGGCGTCCTGCCGGGCCTTGTCCGTCCAGTCGCGCCACGAAGGCGGATCGTTGTGGTTGTGCGAAACAATCGCCGCGAACTCCAACCGGCGGATCGTGTCGAGGTGTGCCGCCGCGCCGACCAGGAACCGCGTTACCTCGTCCTCGCGCTGGAGTTCTTCGTCCGACAGGCGCAGCTTGGCCGGGTCGAGCGATTCGATCTGGCCGACAAGCTCCTTCTTCGCCCCTTCGAGCGCGTCGCGGTAGCGGATGGCCGCCTGTCGGGACACCGAAACGACCTGCGCCTTGAAGCCGTTGGGCAGCACGGCCCGGACGTAATGCCGCAGCATGTCCGCGGCTTTCGCCTCGATCAGCTTCGGGGCCTCCAGCACGTCGCCTTCGGCGGCGTACTTGTTCTTGATGATCTGCTTCTCGGCGTCCGAATACTCGCGGAAGAGGTCCTCGAACTTCTCGTCGAGCCGGTCGGTGTGCTCCACCAAGCCGTCGGCCGTCCGGCCCTCGTAGATGATCCGCACCGTCGCCTCGTCCTCGACGGCTTCGTCCAGCCGGTACTTGTCGATGAAGTCGCCGAAGATCGACTGCGTGGTCGCCTTCTCGGCCCGCATGATCGGCGTGCCGGTGAAGCCGATCTTGGCGGCGTTGGGCAGAGCCTTCATCAAGTTGGCGTGGAAGGTCTTGGTGTGGCTTCGGTGGGCCTCGTCAATCAGGATCAGGATGTTTGGCGACTCGTTGAGCACCTCGAACTCCTGTTCTCGAACGACCTGCCGCAAGGTCCGCGTCTTCGGCGCGTCGGGGGCAATCGCTTCCTCGCGGTGCTTGGGCGGCGGGACGGGCACTTCGTACTCGAAGACCTCCGCTTCGCCCTTGCGCTCCAGGTACTTCTGGATCATGGCGAAGACAATGTCCGGGCTGTCCTCGCGGAGAATGGCCTTGAGCGTGTCCGTGGCCGAGCCGCGCCGCTGGTTGTCCTTGTCGTCCGGCCGGATCACCTCGCCGGTCAGTGCCGCCGTGTCGCGAAGCTGGTTCTCCAGGTCCGTGCGGTCGGTGACGACCACCACCTTGAAAGACCGAAGCGCCGGGATCGTCCGCATCTTGCGGACAAGGTAAACCATCGTGATGCTCTTACCTGACCCCTGCGTGTGCCACACGATGCCGCCACGGCGGTCCTGGTCCTTCTCGTCCTGCTGCCGCGTCTTGCCGGTGACCAATCGCTCCACGGCCTTATGCACGGCCCGGAACTGCTGGTAGCGAGGCGCGATCTTGATGAGCTTGCCGTCCTCTACCTTGAAGAGGATGAAGTTCCGCAGGATGTCGATCAGGCGCTGCGGCCGAAGCGCTCCGGCGGCCAGAAGCTCCTGGCTCTTGAGCTTGTCGGGCGACTTGCCTAGTTCGCCGGCCACGTCCTCGCGCGTGAGCGGGGCAACGTCCTTCCATTCCAGATAGTGCTCATGGAACGCGCCAAGCGTGCCGAGCCGGGCCTGATAGAACGAACTGGCCACGATAAGCTGGTTGAAAAGGAACAGGTCTTCGACCCCTTCGTCCTCATCCACCCAATAGCGGTTGTTCGAGTAGCGAAGAAGCTGGTCCAGCGCCTCGCCGATGGGGTCGGTGATGCTTGGACTCTTGCACTCGATCACCACCAGCGGCAGGCCGTTCACGAACAGCACCACGTCGGCGATGATGAACGTGCCGCGCCCCGGCAGGTCCACGCGAAACTGGTTGACGGCGAGGAAGTTGTTTCGGTCCTGCTTGGCCGGGTCGAACTCGATGAACCGAATCCACCGCTGGCGCTGCGCCCCCGGCTCGGTGGACTCGACACCCACGCCCTTGATGAGCCGCTCCGTCAACAGGCGGTTCTTCTCCAGCAGCGCCTGCCCGCCCGTGGCCTCCAGCGCTCGGATGGCCCGGTCCACCGTCAGGTCGTCCACCGGCCCGTCGTCGGCGTTGATCCGCTTGATGGCTTCCCGCAGCCGGCCGTACAGCACGACCTGCCGGAAGTTCTCGCGTTCGGTAAGGTCGGGCACGTCGATGTCGCCCGCCAGATACCTCCAGCCCATGCCGGCCAGTTGCAGGAGCAAGGGGCGCTCGACCTCCGACCATTCGGTCGGCGTGCTTGTTGCCGGCCTCAACTCTGGGACCCCCGCGCTCATACGCCGGCCTCCTTTGCAGCTTCGATTGGCTCCGGTATGCCGTAGTGCTGGTGGAGTTTCAGACGGACGGTCCTGTGGTTGCCTTTGAGGTCCGCCGGCGTCCACGTCGGATATTGGAGAACGCGCAGCGAGTTTGGGCAGGTGTCGATGCACTTGTCGAAATACCGCTTCTTCTTTTCGGCGTAGTCCAGCCGGCCCTGCGACGAGTTCTTCCGCTGCGTGATCAGAACCAGGTTGCCGAGCTTGTCTGTCCACTCAGCCCGCTCTGACTCCGTGAAGTCAGCCACCCACTGGCTGTCGTCGGCCGGGTTCTGGGGAAGGACATGCTCGACGGAGAGTGTCTCGAAGTGCATCCGAAGGTCGTGGTTCTGATACAGGTAGTCGAGCTTGAGCAGGAGATACTTCGCGAACCGCCGGCCGTAGACCGGCCCGTCAAGCACCCTCGCGCAGCCGGCGGCGTCGATGTCGAAACACCCGGATGCGAAGAGGCCGTCTATCGTTGCCGCGTCGTCAATCGCCTGGATCACCTTGTTCATCGCCGCGATGCGGTCTGTCGGCGTCAACTGGCAGATGAGGTCGGCCGAAAACTTGTTGTCCAGTCGCTGCAAGAACTCCAAGAGTCGCGCGTACTTGAACTTATCGAAGTACCGAAGCAGCGGCGGAATCCAGTCCGTCGCGGGGAGTCCCGTCAACATCATTTTGATGAGGTTGTCGAACGCGAATCTCTTGAACTCGTCATAGTTCTGTCCGCCCAAGAGCGTGCGATAATGTCCAAGGTAACGCTCAATCAGCTCAAACGTCTCGCGTCCCTTCTTGAGGAGCACGGGCTTCTTCTGCCCCGTCGCCTTGTCCTTCTCCTTCGGCGCGTAAATCTTGTCCTCGAACTCCTGGAGCAGGCTTTGCCGCGCCTTGTCCTTTACAAGGATCGTGCGGACATGATTGAGGAAACGGTCGAAGTCGTCGCCGAGTTCGCCTTCCGCTTCCTCCCACATCTTGGCGTACTTCACCTTGTCTTCGTTCTTGTCGAGCGCGCCGAGGTTCATTGACTTCAGGATGTCGCTGTTCCGCAGCGGGATACCGCGGTCATTGAGGATGGTGAACAGCCGGAAAGCATCTTCGAGGTCTTCCGTCGAGACGTAGATAAGCAGCACCTTGTTGAGCAGGAAGTGAAGAAGATCCTCAACCTTTATGTCCTGATTCTCGCGGAAGAACCGGCGGAGTTCGAGCACCGCCTTGGCCATGTTCCGCACGGACAGGCTGTCGTCTCTTTCGGCCAGCTTGGCGATGTCGCTCTCGCACTGCGTACCGCCGTCGGCCTTGATGAACTTATTGATGAACTGCTGGATTTCCTCGCGGATGGCAAAGACCAGCCGCGTCCGTTCGGGAATCTTGCGGTACTGGCTCGCCTGCTGGTAGATGCACTCCTGGCAGTCCTTCTTCGCCTGCGGGTCCTTCGCGAGGTCGCGGATCACCCCGAAGAGCATCAGCAGCGTCGCCATGCGCTGCTGCCCGTCGAGCAGGTCGTTCTCGTCGAAGGTCTGGGCGTCGCCGTCGGCCGGCTTGGACTGGAAGACGAACGATCCGAGGAAGTACTCGAAGTCCGGCTTCTCGGCCATCGCGAAGGTGAGATCGTCGAGCAGATCGTCGATTTCTTCCCGGCCCCAGACATAGGGCCGCTGGTACTCCGGGATGCGGAACCACATCCGGGAAAAGATGTCCTTGACCAGAATCTTCTCGCTCTTGATCTCGCCTCGTGATGGCATGGCTATTTCTCCTGGCTCTGATTTGATGCCTTCACCCGTACCCGGCCGGTGAGGAGGTCTTGCATCAGGCCCTTCTTGATGGCTTTCAGCTTGGCCAGGTAGACCGTCTCGGCGCGGAACCTTGCTTCGGCTGATTCGATCTTCGTGGCGATGAGCGTCCTTTCGTCTTCGTCTTTCGGCCATGGCACGATGAACGACCGCAACTGCCGGTAGTTCAACCCCTGACGGTTGCTTCCCGCGTTCAGGCGGTCGATCTGGCCTTGGCCGATGAACGAGGCGAGGACGGTGGACAGGAACAAGGCATCTTCCCGCCGGGGCTTGGCCAGCCGAATCGCGCAGACGTGCTGGTTCACGTTGGCCGGGCCGAGTCCTTCAGGAACAGGGCAGCAGCGTCCAATGGAAGCGCCGGTGATGTTGAGCAGGACATCGTGGGCAAAGACCTCACTTCGGTCCATCATGCGGTGGGTCCGCTCGTCGATGTACGCGACATCATCGAGGAGCAGGCCGTCAAAGGTGACGTTCTGGCTGCGGATGAAAAGTACCCCTTCCCGCTTGTAGACGTTGGTGCCGCCCGTCGGCGTTATCCCGCTGCCGACATGCACCGCGAGATCGTTGATCGAAGGCGTGTCCCATCCCGCCGGTAGCCGTCCGAGCCGTGTACTCTTGAAGTCGCCGGGGCGCTTCGCCGGGTCGCGGAGTTGGCCGTTGTCGTCGAGGCCGCGGGTCAAGAGGTCGTAGAGAAGACCCGCCTTGATCGCCTTGAGCTTGCCGATCAGCACCTCCGTCCTCTCAATCGCCTCGTCGGCCGCGTCGAGGATGCGCGCGGCTTCAGCCTGTTCCGTCTCGTCGATACTCGGGATGGTGAAGTGGTCGAAGAAGCTCGCCTGCACCCGTTGCTGGCCGGCCGAACCGATCATGAACGCTTCGGCCTTCTTGCGAAGCTCGGTGGACATCGACCAGTGGAAGAGGAATCTGTCGTTCGTGCCGGGCTTCGCTCGGAGCACATGGAACTCCGTCGAGCCGTAGCCGATGCCGTTCACCAGCCCGAGAGCATGGAAGCCTTTGCCGTTCTCCATGCAAGGCGTGATCTTCGCGAAGAGGACATCGCGTTCCTCGAATGGGGTGTACCCCACGCTCACTTCCCGCTGGAGCCGCGTCTGGTTTCCGATTCGGCGTCCGGTGTCGGTTACGTCAGCCATCGGCACAAACGAAACCATACTGTCGGGCGCGACCGGCTTAGTACGACAGCGCTATTTTGGCTCAAGATTTTTGAGGGTGTGATCCGATGATTCTCCTGATCGAAGACATTTTGGAGAATCGGACGATGACCTCAGAGCAGATTGCTTCGCTGCAACCGGCGTTGGCGAAGCTGTTGGA
>JAAYVJ010000732.1 GCA_012517265.1 Planctomycetota bacterium
TCGTTGCGATGAGCTTGTCCAGAGCATTCTGGACGTCCCTCTGCTTGTTGGCGCATCCGCCGAATCCCTGGCTGGTCGCCTGCTGGTAGAGCGTCGATGCCTTGGAGATCTCGGCGCGGATCTTGTCGAAGTCCCGGAACGTCGCCAGCAGCAGACCCTGCATCTGCTCGTATTTGGCGTTGGCCTCCTGGGTGTTGCCCGCTTTGACGAACTCCTTGGTCTGCTTGACCATCTCGTGGAACTGCCTGTGCCCGTCGAGCATTCCCTTGATGACCGCGTCGATCTCATGGTTCTCGGTCTTGAATTGCGCGACCCATTTGCCGAAGTTGCAGACCGTGGGGTCGTCGCCCCCCTCGAACGCATGTTGCCGCTGGAGGAGCGCCGCCACCTTGTCCTTGAGCACGTAGTGGTCACAGACGAACTTCTCGATGGACACCCCGAGAGCCGCCGGGTTGAACACGTCGGTCTGCTCCACTTGTCGGCAGAGGTCGAAGAAGGTGTTGTTCTCTTTCCTCCACTCATCGAGGCTCTGCCTGAACTGCGCCCAGAGCTGCTGTTCCTCCGGGCTGTGGGACAGGGCCTCAAAGGCCGCGAGGGCCTGCCCGTACGTCTCGCGCGCCTTGGCGACGTTCTCGTACTGTCTGGCGCGATCCGCCGCGGCGATGTCCGGATTCAGCAGCGTCCGCTGCGCGACCTTGATCTTCTCCAGATTTTCGGAGATCGTCAGGAGATTCTGGATTGCGGGCAGACGCTGGGCGCCCAGGTCGACAACGTGCCCCTTGGCGCTTCGCAAGCTGACGAACCCGACCGTTCCGATCACGGCCGCGATGGCGGCGACCGCGACGAACCCGGAAATCAGTTTGACACTCAGTTTCACTCGGTTGAACATGGTAGCCCCTTTCACTCAGCACCAGGTTGCCGTTCCATAGTAGGCCTTGACGACTCCGTCGGCAGAACCGCCTCATGGGCAGGGAACTGGCGACAGACTGCAGTTCTTCTCGATGGTTGTTGCCTGTTTGATTCTCTGGAGCGTGTACATCACGGCGTGTGTTCGGCCGAGGATATCCGCGTGCGAACGCCGGCGAGGTCGGAGCCCCCCAGGACTCGATCGATGTCGAGCAGGATCTTGACGGATTGCCCGACTTTGCCCATCCCCAGGATGAAGTCCGTGTTCACCGTCGCGCCGAATTGGGGCGCATCCTCGATGTCGCCGCCGCCGATGTCCAGCACCTCCTGAACGCGGTCGACGATGATGCCGGTGCTCGACTTGCGCTGGCCGTCGGAGATCTCCACCACGATGATGCAGGTCTGGTCGGTGATGTCCACGGATTCCATGCCGAACTTCGCCCGCAGGTCCACGACGGGAATGACCTGGCCGCGCAGATTGATCACTCCCTTGACGTAGTGGGGAGTCTGCGGGACCGCGGTGACGTCCATATAGCCGATGATCTCGCGGACCTTCAGAATCTCCAGGCCGTACTCCTCCTGAGCCAGTGCGAACGTGAGATACTTGCCTTCTTTGTTCAATGCGGCCTTGTTCGGGCCTGTCGTCTGTAAGATTGCAGCCATAGCGGAACCTCCTTCCGGAAACCTCCCACGGACACAGCCGGCAGCGGCTGGTGCACCGATGGGCAGGCCGATTACTGCAGCTTCTCCACCCCCAAGTCCTTCATCTGCGCAGATGTCGCCGGTTGGATGCCCAACGCGTCGGCGACCGTCGTGCCACACACACGCACGTGAGAATTGGGATCGCCCACAAGAGGTGGCGGCTTTACAGAAGTAGGACATTCA
>JAAYVJ010000733.1 GCA_012517265.1 Planctomycetota bacterium
TCACCTCATTCAAAGGACTTCGTGCCTGTGTGCCGCCTCAAGGGCCTTCAGTCTCCATGCGTTCGGCCGCGATGTCAAGCGAATCCCGTTCTCTCCGCTTCCTGCCCAGGCGGACAGCTCAACCCCCAACGCCGACCCAATGAAAGAAGGGCGGGCGACGAAGGCGCGTATCACCCACCCTTGACAAAAGAGGATTGTCTATGATGACAAGATCCAGTGTACCGGCGGGTGTTAGAACACGATGAAGACCGGACAAGAAATGAGTTAAATCGTGCGTCGCCCCACTGTGGTTTGGGGAAATCAGGCCGCCTGAGGCGGTTCCCACGGACGCGGGGGCAGATCCCAGAGCCTGCGGAACCGATCTTCGAGGTGAGCCAGAAAGACCGCCGTCTGTAGCGTGCGCTCCGGCGGCGACCAGGGGGCGAACTGCTTGTCTACCGAGGGATCATAGGGCCCCGGCTTGACCTCGAAGAACACCGTGTCGGGGGCCAGGGCGAAGACCGTGTGCCACACGCCCGCGCGGATGTCGCACCCGTACACGCCGCGAGCAGGATCGATCAGCACTGCACTCCCCTCCTCCGGGGCGCCGTCTTCGGTGAAAGAGACATAGCCCAGAACCCCTTGCAGCAGAATGAGAGATTCTGCCTTCGGCGGGTCGAGGTGCCGATGCGGCCGGACGTAGCTGCCCGGCTGGATGGCGTTGAGCATCCGCTGGAGCGGATCGGGGTCGCCCTCGTGGAAGATATGGATTTCGCGCTTCCGGTCGCTTTGCCGGGCGTCGGACGCCTTCCTCCGGACCAGATCGCGATCGATCACAGCCACAGACCGGTGGCAGGATTTGGTGGCGACGGCGGAGATTCGAACGATGGGGGATTGCTCCATGGCTTATCCGAACTGGGCGTCCGGCACTTCGCGGACGGACGGCGGCACGTTGAAGTAATCCTGCGGCTGGAAGCCGAACATCCCGGCGATCATGCTGCTCGGGAACATCTGGCACTTGTTGCGATAGTCGCGGACGTTGCCGTTGAAGAACCGCCGGGCGGCCTGGATGCGGTCCTCGGTGTTGACCAACTCCTGCTGGAGCTTGAGGAACTGCTGGTCGGCCTTCAACTGCGGGTAGTTCTCCACCACCGCCATCATCTTCTGCAGGGCGGCCACCAACTGGTTCTCATCCGCCGCCTGCTCCTCGGGCCGGCCGTTGCTGGCCATGCACTGGGTCCGCAACTGCGTCACGCGCTCGAAGATTTCCTTCTCGTGGGCCGCGTAGCCCTTGACCGTCGCGACGAGATTGGGGATCAGGTCGTAGCGGCGCTTGAGCTCGGTGTCGATGTTGGCCCAGGCGTCCTGGATGTGATTGCGGAGGGCGACCAGCGTGTTGTAGGTCGCGATCACGAAGACCAGCGGGATTAGAACGACGACACCCAGCACAATCAGCAGCGGCACCATGCTCTCAACTCCTTGAGAAAAGATACTCGGGTATCAGGGCCCTCAGCGCGATCAGGCGATTGAGGTTCGGCTCGATCCGCTCGGGATCCAAGCGGGAGCTGAACGTGATCGCCAACACGTCGCCTTCGATCTCTATCGTGAGGTCGTCGTTGGCCAGCAGATATTCCATCATTCTGGCGTGGCAGACGTCGTACGCGAACTTCTTGTTCGGCGAACGGACGCAGAACCGCCGGGAGAACTCGTGCGACTCGAAATCGATGTCGTCGTAGCCGACCGCCTGGGCGATCTTCGAGAGAAGCCCCTCCTTCGCGATAACCAGCTCGGGGAAGGACGCCGGCATGTGCAGGATGAAACAGGAGAAGTAGTGATGGTGAGTCTGCCTGCGCCCCTTGGAGTCGGTGGAGTGGGTTTCGTAGTGGAAATCGAAGATCACCACGTTGTGACCCTGGACCGTGCCGGTCAGGGTGTTGAAGGCGTAGCGATTCGACCCGGCCCGCAACTTGTCCAGGAAGGCGTAGCGATTGGCCAAGTCTCTGTTCTTGTCCGGCTCGAATCGAAGACCCAGCCTGGCCGCCAGGGCCATCATGGCCTCCCGGCGTTTCTTGGCGGCGAGGTGGCCGAAGACCGCCGCGACGATGATCAGGGCTACGACGCCAACGATGAACAGGGCCTGCATTTCCACTCCTGCGACAGAGGGTTCCGGTGCGCCGGCCGCGGCAACGGCGATCCACAGCGTCCGGCCGAGGCATTGTATCGCCTGGGCCGGGCGGCATCAATGGGTCCGTATCCACGTCGGCCCGGTGAGAATCCGACGCAGCGTCCTCCGGTCCCCCGACCCGACGTCACGAGCCGGAGGGGGACTTGCTGGCCTGCGACGTCCCGCCATAGGCGCCCATGTTGACCCGCAAACCTCGCGGCTGCGGCTCATTCACGATGCTCGTGGACGGATCGCCCGCGTCGATGCAGGGGCTCGTAACGCTGTCGAGGACCCAGCTCTTGGAGACCGGGTCCCACCGTCCCGCCTGGGACTTGAGGTGGTAGTCGCCGTTCTCGGCGTCGGCGAACAGCGGATCGACGGCGATGTTGCCCGTTCCGGTCCAGCCGCCCTGGACGTCGTTGTAGCGAATGAGGTATTCGCCGTCCGTGACCTCCTCGGACATCCAGATCTCGTTCTGCCAGATGATGTTGTTCACGATCGTGACGGAGGCCGACGGCCAGCCGGGCATGATGGTCGTGTCCAAATGCATGGCGTTGGGCTTGTTGGCCACGATCGTGTTGTTGCGGATCGTCGGCGCGCTGAGCCAGTTGATCAGGGCGCCGCCGACGAGACTGTCGTTGTGGGCGATCACGTTGTTGGCGATGACGCAGTCGGAGCCGTACAGGGCGATGGCCCCGCCGTCCAGATCCGAATAGTTGTCCGTGATCACGTTGTTGGTGAGGGTCGCGTTGCCGCCGGCGTAGCACATAATCGCGCCGCCCGACCGGGCCAGGTTGCGGGCGATCGTGCACGAATCGATCGTCGGAGCGGTGATCAGGCCGTACCCCGGCTCGTCCTCCTCCGAACTGGTGCAGAGAATGGCCCCGCCGCAGAGGTCGTCGAAACCGCCTTCCTTGGCGTGATCCTTGACGGCGTACTCGAGCGTGCAGTACTTCAACTGGTCCTCGGACGCGCTGTTGACGAAGCGCAGGCCGAACCAGCCCTCGTTGAGATCGGTCGCGGTGAACAGGATCTTGTCCTGCTCGGTCCCAACGGCCTTGAGGGTGGCCCGGTAACCGACAGTCATTCGGAAGTGCCCTGCGAACCGAACGACCACGCCCGGCTCGATCGTCAGCGTCTGGTTCTTGGCGACGGAGATGTCGCCCGTGACGGTGTACGGACTGTTGGCCTTCTTCCACGTGCCCTTGACCGTGCCGGCCGGCACGACGGTCCCGGCGACGCCCACGCCGCGAAGAGAGATCGCCATCGTCGGCGCGTTGCTGCAGGTCGAGTGGACGGTGAGCGTGCCCTTGTACACCTTCTCCTGCGTCGGCTGGAACCGGACCTTGACCTGGGCGACGCCGCCGGCGGCGACGGTCTTGTTCTGGACCGCCCCGTCGAGGGAGAAGGCGCCTTCTTCGACGGACACATCCGTGATCTTGAAGTCGCCGGTTCCCGTGTTGGCCAGCTCGACGACCACGGTCTTGCTCGAATTGAGGGCGACGAATCCTGCGTCCAGCGTCGTCGAAGGCGTCGCGGTGATCAGGGCCAGATCCGCCTGGCTCTCGTACGCCCCCAGGTCGAGGACCTCGCAATGGGTTCTCGGGGCGCCCGCCAGATCCGTCGCGGGAAGCTCGTCGATCAGCGTGCCGCTGTTGATGCACGGGGAGTTGGGTTTCAGCGCCCAGTTGGCAGCGGCGCCGTCGTACTCCGCTCCGACGCCATCGCTCGGGTCGAGGAAGTTGGGGGCCACGGCCATGTTGCCCTCGCCGGCGAACCCGCCCTGGACGTCGCAGAACGTGACCGTCGGATGGCATTCGTCCATCTCGAGTTGGAAGCGGTCGTTGCCCCAGAGGATCGTATTCGTCACGTTCACGCCGTCCCACGAGCTCGAGAAAAGCCCGCCGGGGAAGTTGTTCACGATGGTGCAGTTCCAGATCTCCGGCACGCCGTAGCTTTCGACGCAGATGCCGCCGCACTGAGTCAACCCTCCCACCGATGTGTTGTTTGCGATCAGCGTGTTGCTGATGATGGGATAGCTGTCCACGCAATAGATCGCGCCGCCCTTGCCGCCGGTGTTGTTCGTGATCCGGCAGTTCTCGATCGTCGGGTCGGAGGTGTCGCAGTAGATCGCGCCGCCGTACAGATCGATGTCGGAGGCGGTGCTCCGCGGATCCAGTCCGGCGTCCTTCTTCGCGTAGCGGATCAGGCAGTAGCTCAGGACATCGTCATGGCCCGAGTTCACGAATCGCAGCCCGCCCCACCCCGCCGCACGATTCAAAGCGGTCAGCTCAATGGGTTGCGCGTCGTTGCCCTGGGCGATCAACTGGGCGGTCTGGCCCACCGTCAGGGCGGCGCCCTGGGCGAACAGCACCTTGACGCCCGGCTCGATCACGAGCTTGCCGCCCTTGGGGATTGCGATGTCGTCGGTCACGAAGTACGGCGATTTGTTTCGGGACCATGCGCCCGACACGTCACCGGCCGCGACCGCGGTGCCGCCGTCATAGGCCCAGCCCTTGAGAGCCACGTTTCGCACCCCGCCGTCGCTGTAGCGAATCGCAAGGACCCCGGAGTAGTCGCCCGCCTGCGCGGGGTTGAACGCGACATTGACGGACGCACCCTGGCGAACCGCCTCGATGGTGAAAGAGCCGAGACGGGCGGCGTATCCCTGGCCGCCGCGGTCGATGAGGAACCCGTCCGGACAAGTAATGGACTCTACGCGGAGATTCGCGACGTTGTTGCGGATCCGAAGGATCTGAGGCTCCGATCGCTTGCCCGGCGCGGCGTTGAAGGCCAGCGACGTCGCATCGACCTCCACCGGCGGCTGCGTCGGCTCGATGTTCAAAACGCACTCGGTGAAGACGCAATCGCGGTACAGAATCGCCGTGGGGATGCGGTACCAGGCCTCCGTGATCTGCTTGGGGTGCTCGGTGCCCCAGCCGAAGTTGAGGTGGTACTCGCCGTTGGTGTTGTACCCGTCGCAGACTACGACGTGTCCGCCCCAGCCGTCCGGCGGGCTGAAGCTCAGCAACGCCGGCTTGCTGTTGATCATATTCTCCTGCAGGGCGACCATACCGGCGTCGGTGATGGCGTCGAACAGATCGGCCGAGTAGTAGCCGAACCGCCCGACCAGGGCCGTCTGCACGGCAGAAGTATGCGCGCCGGATCCGTCGCTGCCGTAGCCCATCTGCACGGCGAAACCACACGCCAGACTCAGGGCGGCCATATCCGCGTCGTCCAGGGCTGTGCCCTGAAGGTACTTGGCTCGGACCCTGTCCAGATATCCGTTTATCTCCGAAAAGGACGGGAAGTCGTACAGGCTGCAGTCGGCGTCGATCGCCACGCCGCTCTTGGTCGTGTAGGCGTCGTCCGAGACGAACGTGATGCCACAATGCCGGTGGTAGTTGACGACCTGAGAGAACGCCGTCGCGACGCACCCGACATACGACCGCACGCCATCGACCGGATCCAGGGGACAGAGGTTATTGAACGGCTCGTCCTGGACCCAGGTGGTCTGGACCCAGCCGCCCGTCGAGGTGGTCCCCTCCGGCGGCCACTGCTGGAACGAGGCGTCGTCGCCGGGCTCCCCCGCCGCAAGAATGTCCCAGAGTCTGGCGGTTCCCGCGTCTTTGAGTTCCGGACTCTCCGCCAGAGCCTTGGCCCGAAGCTTGAGGTCGGTCTTCACCAGACGGGATAAGGGGTTGGCCTTGTCCGTGCCGGCCGGGAACGAGCCGCGGAAGGAGTAGGCGATCACCGGCGCGATGTCGGTGTCGGCCGAGAGAGCGATGAAACCGCGGGGTTCGAGGTCCGCCACATAGGCGATGATCGTCCCGTCCTCGTCGCGAACTTCGCGAAAACCGGCGGGCGTCGACGCCGCGGCCAGGGCGCGGATCGTGCCGTTGGCTCGCCCGTCCGGAAGGGAGGACCGTCCTTTGAGGAATCCCTCCGTCGCCTTCTGCGCCAGGGCCAAATCGACTGACTCGGCGAAGGCCGCCGAAGCAGAGAACAGAAACGCCAGAACCAGAACGACACAGAGCGACCTTCTCCCGCCAGCGTGCATCATAGCCCAATCTCCAGCTTCCCTCTACTTTTCCGCGGAACAACATCCAATACGCGTACCGGGATTATCGGCATTCTGATTCGCCGCATAACCGGCCGACAACGCCCGGGCGATTCAGGCCCCCCAAACCCAGCCGCCGATTCGCTACATGTCCTATAATATCAAAGAGGAGCATGCCTATCAATACTTTTGCGACGCGATCTCGCCTCAAGGCGCGTCCTTCCTCAGGTAGCCCAGGAGAGGGCAATCCGCGTGCGAACGAAGGCCCTCGACCACGCAGGCCGCATTGATCCGGGCCCCGAAGGCCGAGGTGTGCGTGTGCTCGGCCGGCGGGAAACACAGGGAGGTGACCCGCGGCCGGCCCATCTGCTCGTAGCGACGGGCGATGAGTTCGTTGAGATCGATGAAGAGAACCCCCTCGGCCTCGGCCGTCTCGGCCGCCCACAGGCCGTAGCTCTGCGAAGCCCGAGCCACCCGGTCGCCCTCCCAGCCGTTCCGGGGGATCGGGGAGCAGACGATCGGCGTGGCCCCCTTGGCCCGAGTATCCGCGATGAGCTTACGGAGATACCAGCCGTAGGTGTGCACGACCTCGTGCTTGCCGCTGAGCTGGTTGTCGATCTCCTGGCTCTCCTCGCCGACGCCACGGATCGTGCCGCGGGCCCGGCTGCTGTCGTTGACCGGCCCGGCGTCGTTGTGGCCGAACTGCATGATCACGTAGTCGCCCGGCTTCAAATCCACCAGGACCTTGTCCCAGAACCCCTGCGTGATGAACGTCCGACTGCTGGTGCCGCCCCAGGCGAGATTGCGAACGTTGATTCGCGTGCGATCGAAGAAGTCCGCGATCGGGGCGCCCCAGCCCCACTGGCCGTTCGCGCCGTTGCCCAGGCTGCCGGTCCGGACGGTGGAGTCGCCGATCAGGAACAGGGTCGGCAGGTTGTTGTCCACAGGCGGCTGGGCCTCGGGCATCCAAGGCCGAGTCAGGATCGCCTCCGTCTGTTTCATGAAGACATCCTGCGCGGGGGGAGTCACCGCCTGTCCCAAAGGCGAGAGCATCCCGGCCAGGGGGCAGCCTTCCAGGGCCTTCAATCCCGAGACGACCAACGCCGCGTTGAGGTTCGCGCCCTCGGCGTTGGTGTGCGTATGGTCCTTCGGGAATAGCGAAGCCACTCGCTCGGCCCCGAGCAGATCGTACTGGTCGGCGATGATGTTCGTCAGGTCCACAAACGCGACGTTTCCGTCCTTGGCGACCTGGGCGGCCCACCCGCTGAATCGGCCCGAGCCCCGCTCGACCTTGCCGTCTTTCCAGATGTTCCGCACCGTCAGCGACAGGACGATCGGCGTGGCGCCCTTGGCCCTGGTGTCGGCGACGTACTTTCGCATGTACCATCCGAAGGTGTGCACGACCTCGTCGCGATTGGCGAGCTGGTTGTGGATTTCCTGCGTCTCCTCGCCCAGGCCCGGCAGCGACCCTCGCGCCCGACTGCTGTCGTTGACCGGCCCGCCGTCGTTGTGGCCGAACTGGATCAGCACGAAATCGCCCGACTTCAGTTGTCCGACGACCTGGTCCCAGAGCCCCTCGGCTTGGAAGGTGCGGCTGCTCCGCCCACCGCGGGCCCGGTTCACTACCGCGATCTTCGTCGAGTCGAAGTAGCCACCGAGGTGGCTGCCCCAGCCCAGGTCCTGCCCATTGCTGGCCGTGGAGTCGCCGACTACGTACAGCGTCGGCACGTTCGGCTCACTGGTAACCTGCGATTGTCCCCCAAACCCCTGTGCGACTAGCCCCAATAGGGCAAGCACCGCCCCTGCCACGATCCCGTTTCGTCCACTCACGCTGCGTCTCCCTGGTTGTGGCGATCAGATTCCCGCGGTTAATACGCTTTGAAAGGCCGAATCCACTCGGGCCAATCCTCAGGCTGAACCCCGCCGGATTTCGTCCAAGGTCCTGCGGTGTTGAACGCCTTGTGCCATTGTAGCGTCCAAAGCTCCTTGAGTCCCACTTTTCGCACCGATCCATCTACGAACAGGCAGTTCACCGTGCCGTCATGACGATTGATGCAGCAACGAGCCATGTTGTTGGCGCTCCACGCGGCATCTTCTCTGGCCGCAGGCCCTTCAGACGCCTTCGGGCAGAGGTCAAAA
>JAAYVJ010000734.1 GCA_012517265.1 Planctomycetota bacterium
TTCATGAAACCGACGGCGAGCTTGCTTCGAAAGTACTTCTTCGGGAGAGACGACATGTGATGAGAAGCCGGCGGCTGAGACTGTGCTGGTGGAACGGAGGAATCGCGCATCATCCGTCGTCCTGGATCGATTCGATGGCCCTGCGGCACAACTCCCGGCCCCAGTCGGCCCAGAGGCCCTGGCCCCAGTAGCGGTAGCAACTGGTCTGGCAGGCGAGCAGATGGAACAGGGCGTTGCGGTATTGTGGGTCGGACGACGGTACGCCGCGGCGCAGCATCTTTTCGTTGAACTTCGCGCTGGCGGCCTCCATCGGCTGGAGCACGTTCTCATAGCCTCGAACCCAGGAGATGTTGTTCGTCCAGCTCCCGCCTTCGACGTGGAACCGCGAGTCCTCTTGCGACAACTGCCGGATCGTCGCGGCCAGCGCCTCGGGTCCGGCCCCCGGGTCGAACCGTTCCCAGATCCGATGCTGAAAGATCGGCTGGATCGCCGGCAAATCCGCCTCGCGAACGCCGAGCGAATCGAGATAGTCGAGATATTCCCCGACGTTCACAGGCGGCGTCGGCCCCCCACTGCTCTCCTGCATCACCTGCACGTACTTGGGCGGGAATTCGTTCATCATGACGCCGCCGTTCTCGCCGTCCGCGATCTGACAGACCAGCGAAGGGATGGAAATCGGACCGCGAGATTTCGTTGAAGAATCCGGGCCCGACCTGCCTTTCTCCGACCCGATACCCAGTTCGACCCGGCCCAGGCCCTTGGCCTCGTAGTACGGCTGCATCTGGCCGACGAGTTTGGTGTCGCTGCCCTGGGTCTTGACGATCGCAATGATGGCGAGCGTCTGGCCCTTGGAGTTCCGAGCGACGAGCCTGTGCGGGCGGTGCGGATATCCAAGCGAGCGGCCGTCCTGCACCTGCTCGACGGTGTGCTCCTGGACCATCACCCAGCGATAGCCGCAATCTTTGAGCGTGCGAACGAACTCGTAGAACACGTCGGGATGGTTCGGCATCGCCATCTCGGCCGGCGAGAAGCCCTGCACCCTGGACAAGGCTTCGACGCCGAAGAGAGCCGCGAAGAAGTGCCGCCAGGCCTGGACGTGCAGTCGGTAGTCCTGCACGGGCGTCGAAGGCGCGACGGGATGGCCCCACGCGCTGCCCAGCCATTCGACGCAGCCGCGATATCGCGGATCGCACGTGATCGTCCGCAGATTGTCGAAGACATCGTGCAGGCCCATGGCATAAAGGCCGTGCAGCAGCGTGCCGGAGTAGTCGAGCATCACGCGAGGCTGTTTGCCCTCGGCGACGAGTCGCGGGATGAACTCCCCCATCCTCTTGTAGCACCAGTGAAACACCGCGGCGTTGTGGTTGTCGCCCACGTGCGGATGGTCCATCATGTGCTTGAGGTTGCTGAGGATCGGGGCTCGCGTCAGTTCCTGATCCGGGTCGGGAATCAGCGGCTGATGCATGTGCAGCGCGATGGCGTACGCGCTGCGGACGGGACCCCAGTCGACGCAGCGGTCCCTTTGGGGACGCTCCCTCTGGGTCAAACGATCGGCAATCGCAGTCTCCGAGCCACAGAGATTCGGCAGACCATCCACGTATACAGGCAGGTTCATGGATCAGATACTAGCCGAGATCCGGATCGTTTGACAGCATTCCGTGAAGAAATGCCAAGTCCCGACAGAGTTGCCCCCCATCGCGAAGGCGATTCCGGCCTGCGAATTCCGTCGCCGACGGAATATGTCGCGTCCGCTCACTCCACGCCGAATTCCCTTTTCAATTGCCTTTCGGCCTCCCGCCAATTCCGCTCGTCTTCGCCTTGCGGACGCCCGTGTTGTTCCCAGATTTGTCTGGCCCGCTCGGCGATCTGCTCGTGCGTAATGGAGAGGGTTGCAGTGGCAGTCCCGCCGCTCCCCCCGCCCCGACCGGATCGTGCCTGCGACACACCCTGCGGACTCAGGATTTCTTCACCGCCGGAAGGTTCCCGATGCATGCCCGCGCTCTTGGCGCTCTGGCCGCGTTTGCTCCCTCCCGTGGTCGTTCTCTGATTCTCTTTCCTCGCCATATCTGACTCCCTAGTGAAGCCGTCACCCGAATTCATCGTCACTCCGTGCTCTTGCCGGATGGGCTTCTCCCCAACTTGCTGGAATTCTCCTATGAGAGCCGACCCATCGCAGTTGTCCAATAGGGGCCGCGCTCACATCCCGAGAGGAAAACCCTTATCGTCAGGATTGGGAGAAACGCGAGGGAACCGTCATTCGCCCTCGTGATAGGAGGAATCGTAGTCCGCTCCGATCGGAAAATCCAGAAGGAGGGGATTCGACCGCCGGCGCATCACCTCGATGCCCTGGCCGAACGGACAGACGCGGCGGAGTTCGTCCATGCAGGTGACACCCATGGCCACCTTCTCCAGTCCGTCCTGGGCCATCGAGCGTATCCCCTTCTTACGGAGGCAATCGGTCACCTCGCGGTGATGGGGGCCGGACCGAATGAACGTCGCAAGCTCGTCGTCGATCGGGGCCACCTCGAAGACGCCGGTGCGGCCTTTGTAGCCGTAGGAATGGCAGTCGGGGCAGCCGACCGCCTGCATCACGCTGTCCGGAACGTCCATCGAGAACTGACCGAACAGCTCGCGATCCCGGTCGCTCAGGTCGTGCGGCCGAGCGCAATCGGGGCACAGACGCCGAATCAGGTTCTGGGCGATGATCAATCGCAGCGAGCTGGCGATGATGTGATAGGGCACGCCGAGGTAGTGCAGCGCGTCCACGGCCCCCGCGGCGTCCTGGGCGTGGATCGTGGCCAGAACGAGCCGGCCCGACAGCGCGGCGCGGGCCGCGACCATCGCGGAATCCGAATCCCGGATCTCGCCCACGAGGATCAGATCGGGGTCCATGCGGAGGATCGTTCGCAACCCCTCGTGCATCGTCAGTCCGTGCTGCTCGTCGACCTCGATCTGCTGGACGTAGGGAAGCCGGAACTCGACCGGGTCCTCGATGGAGTAGGTCGTCGTGGTGCGAAGGTCCATCTGCGAGGCCACGGAGTACATCGTGGTCGTCTTGCCGGAGCCGGTGGCGCCGGTCACCAGGACCAGGCCGTTGAGCGAGCCGATGGCGGAGGCGATCTTCTCCTGGTCGGCAGGCAACAATCCAAGGCCCGCGAGGTCCCACTGATCTCGCGGCACGTTCAGGAACCGCAAATGCGCGGACTCGCGGTCCCGCACGGGCGTCAGCGTCACGCGGATCTCCCATCGCATCTCGCCGTCCGGCCAGGTGAGCTCGCCTTCGACGGGCGCGAACGATCGCACGAAGTTCAGGCCCGCCGCGCTTTTCAATTGGTTGAGCAGCTTGCGGCCTTCCGCCTGCGAGAGCAGCAGCTTGGGATGAATGATCCCATCGACACGGTGAAGGACGCGGAGCCCTTCGGCCACGCAATGCAGGTGCACGTCCGTGGCATGCTCGACGATCGCGTTCCAGATGCAGGTTCTCAGGGGGTCGGGGTAGGAGGCGATGACGCCTTCGCCGAATCGAGGTGTGCACTGCGGTGCCGCCGTTGCCATGCCTGGATGCTCCTTCACGCGTCGTGGACCGGGCGTCGTGCGATCTGGCGCGACGCAGGACGCATCCTCTACGACGCAGCAGGATCCATCCCACGGCCTATCTCGACGGAATGAGGAAGCGGCTTAAGGAGATTCTTCGAAGAAACGGTGGGACGGATCGGACCTATAGGACAGATCGGACCGGTTTCGCGTCCAGCCGCAAGAGCGCGTCCCATAAGTCCCATTCGTCCGATGCGTCCCATTCTCTCATCGTCCCATCGCCGGCTCGACCCAGATCGCCTGCCCGCCGTTGGCCGGCAAAGCTACCCGGAGCGTCGTCTTGCGGTCGGCCGGACGGCTCTCGACCCGGACGTGAGTGCGGGTCGCCACTGTCGGATCGTCCCAATACGTGTGAGCAGTGTAGCGTCGCCCTTCGTCGAGAAAGCCCAGCGAGACGTCGAACGTCTGCGGCTCCTTGGCGTTCATGCAGCCCACGAACCACTCCTGGCCTTTGCGCCGGGCGACCACCGCGTACTCGCCGATCCGGCCGTGAAGGACTCTCGTGTCGTCCCAGGTGGTCGGCAGATGCCTGTAGAACTCCAGTTCCGGCGTGTCCTCCACCGACGCCGGGCGGTCGTACCAGAACAGGAACTGCCACGGACTGAACAGCACGACCGGCTTGGCCAGTTGATAGGCATAGGTCGAGTTCTGCACCACCCGGGGATCGGTCCAGCACACCGTGTTGTCCGCCTGGCCGGCAAGCATCCGCGTGAAGGCGTACGCAAGCGTCTGGTCGTTCGTCGGCCTGGTCTCGTCCCCGTAGATCCCTTCGACGGTCATCAGGTTCGGATACGTCCGGGAATAGCCGGTCGGCCGGTACTCGTCGTGCACATCCACCATGAACTGGTGCCGGGCGCACTTGCGAATCGCATCGTGCAGCCATCGGGTCCACCGTTGCGAACCCACGTTGACGAAGCCGAACTTGATGCCCTGGACGCCCCACTGCTTGTACAGAGGCAGCAGCTCGTCGAGCTGCTTCTCCAACGCCAGGTGGTTCACGTAGACGATGATCCCGATGCCCTTCTCGTCGGCGTAGCGGATCACCTCCTGCAGGTCCAGCGGCCCCTTGCTGCGCTTCGGATCGAGCGTCACCGTCCGGGCGTCGGAGTTCGGATCGTATTCGGGGCCGTACCAGCCGGCGTCGTACTCGACGTACTGGAGCCCTCTTTGAACCGCGAAATCCACGCAGGCCTTGCCGCCGGCGGTCGTCAGGGACACCTCGCGAATCACTTTGCCCGGCTTGATCCAAGACGTGTCGCGGATCGCGCAAGGCTCGTTGAGGTTCAAGATAAGAAAGTTGTTCTCCAGGAGCCGCCCAGGGCTTGGGGCGACCATCACGACGCGCCACGGCGTGGTCAGCAGTTCCCCGTCGCCTTCCCCGCAGACCACTTCGCCGTCCAGCCGGCCTTCCAGGGCGTTTGCAACTCCCTGGACCGGCGCAAACTTCATGCGGGCGTAGTCGACCAGCCTGGCCTCCGCCAGCGCCGCATAGAGGTCGTCCGCGACCTCCACGACCAGCGGTCGCTCACAGCCGGCCTTGACCTCGCTGAGCCGAATTCTCTCGTAGCGTCCCTGTCCCGCGTAGGTCGCCCAGACCTTGTGGTTCGTGCGGAATCGGAACTCGGAGATCTCCCGCTTGACGCGGGCATTCTCCAATCCCGACTGCTTCGGCAGCGTGTAACAGAAAGCGAGGCCTTCGTCATAGACTCGAAGCGTTACAGAAAGGACGCGGTTGGGGGCTCTCGTCTCCTTCAAGCTGATGACGACCTGATTGTACCGGTCGCGGATCTCGGCCCGTTCGCCGCACACCGGTTTCCATGTCGAGTCGGACTGGCTGGTCGTCTGCTCCACCAGAGTCATCCCCTCGCTCAGAACCGTCTCGTCCAGCTCGAGCCCCAGACGGGACTCGGCCAGGACCGGCCGGCCCAGGTATTCCAGACGGTAGCAGGGACATCCGGCGACCTCTCCAAAGTCCCTGATCTCGAACGTCGCGACGAGACGCCCGTCAGGCGACTTGACCTCGACAACGGCCGAAGCCGCTGCACTGGTGACGACGATCAGAGCGATCAGCGAAACACACAGACGGTCTCTCATGTTCTGCCTTTCCATCATGGCTCCTGGTGACACGGCCCCGCTCATTGTACGGCCGTCCCGCGGAATCACAAGCCTGCGATGGAGGCGAAATTGTCCTTCGCCGGCGCCGGAGGAGGCGAATCCCGACCGGCTGCCACTCGACATCCACCCTCGGCGGGGCTACGATAGTCGCACAATCGAGAATCCGATCTATCAGAGGAGACTGAACCGATGATGAATCGAAGTCCTGTCAACCGAATCTGCCCGACGCCCTGTATTGCTCTGGTGATCCTGTGCCTGTGCGGCCTGACCCAAGCGGCAGAGCCCCCCGTTCAGAGCGACTACGGGAGCCCCGCCGTCCAAGTGTCCGAAGAGGGAGGGTCGTGGATCCTCCGCGGGACCAAGACCCGCGTGGACTTGGACCCGGCCACGCTGCGGATGACCATCCGCGCCGGCGGCCGCACCTGGTCGACGATCGCCTCGTTCCCCGGCGATCTCGTCGCGGAAGCCTCGGGCAAGACCTACTCGCTTCGCCTGGCCGACGCAGGCGGGCGGCGGGTGTCGCGCTATCAGACGGGGTTCAAGACCGGCGTGAGAATCTCGCTGGGGGACTTCCGCCGGGATGGGGAGACGATCGGGGCAGAGATCGATCTGCTCGCGTGTCTGGAGGGGCCGCAGGAGGAACTCGTCTGCGAACTGGTCGCTCAGGAGAAGGAGGCCCGGGTCCTGGAGTGCTCATGGCCCCCCGCGATGGCCGAGGACTCCTTCGACGCCACCGTGGTCCCCTTCATGCAGGGCATGCTCCTGCCCAAGAACTGGCCGCAGAAGGTCTGGCTCTACGACACGCTCTCGTACGGCCGCGGACTCTACATGCCCTGGTGGGGACATCACAACGGCCCGGCCGCGATGATCGTGATGATCGAGACGCCGGACGACGCCGGCTGCCACTTCGCCCATCCGGCCGGCGGGCCCACGCGGATACAGCTCCGCTGGGTCCACACGCTCGGCCGGTTGCGGTACCCCCGGCGGGTCCGCCTGGCCTTCTTCGCCGAAGGCAACTACGTGACGATGGCCAAGCGGTATCGCAAGCACGCTCGCGAAACCGGCAATTTCGTCTCGATCCAGGAGAAGATCGCCCGCACCCCGCTGGTGAGCAAGCTCATCGGCTCGCCCGTGGTGCACACGGGCATCCTCGTCCATATCCAGCCTGAATCCCAGTACTACAACAAGGACGACCCGTCAAAGAACCACCAGGTCGTCTCGTTCGACGAGCGGGCGCGGCAGTTGCGCCAACTGGCGGCCCAGGGATTCGATCGCGTCTACGTCCACCTGGACGGCTGGGGCTTTCGAGGCTACGACAACCTGCACCCCGATATTCTGCCGCCAAGCCCCGACGCCGGCGGCTGGGAGGGCATGAAACGCCTGGCGCAGACGTGCGACGAGTTGGGTTACGTCTTCGCGATCCACGACCAGTATCGGGACTACTACCTCGACGCGAAGTCCTACGACCCCAATCACACGGTCCTGGACCGCGAGGGACACCGTTCCGTGCACGGCATCTGGTACGGCGGCAAGCAGACGTTCCTCTGCCCGAGCTTGGCGCCGGGTTGCGTGCGGCGCAATTACTCCTGGCTGCTCGACCACGGCATCAAGGTCCGCGGGGCCTATCTCGACGTCTTCTCCGTGGTCCCGCCGGACGAGTGCTACAACCCGCTCCATCCGACCACCCGATCCGATTGCCTCCAGTACCGCGGACAGTGCCTGGACTTCATCCGCTCGACCGGCGGGGTCGTCAGCTCGGAAGAACCGTCGGGCTGGTCCGTTCCCCACCTCGACCTGGTGCACCATGGCCCCTTCGCCCTGGCCCCCGATCCGGGGCGAGGGCCGGCCATGGGAATTCCGATCCCCCTGTTCAACCTCGTCTATCACGACGCGCTGCTGCTGCCCTGGTCCCTCGGCAAGGGCGAATGGGGCATCCCCCAGGAAGACCTGGGCTACCTGCACGGACTGGCCAACGGCGGGATGCCCTACCTGTCGCTGTCTCCGGATGACCAGCACAAAAAGCAGGTCCGCACGATGTGCGCCCTGCACAAGCGGGTCGCCCTGGCGGAGATGACGCGTCACGAGTTTCTGGACGGATCGTACCGAAAGCAGCGGACCACGTTCTCCGACGGCACGGTGGTTACCATCGATCTGGACGCAGACACGTTCGACATCGCGCCGAAGCTGACGACAGAATCCCAAGCCTCCCAATGATGATGTCTCGCCAGGACGGGACCTCGCCGCTACAATCCCGATATGACAGACAGTCGCAGAGTGCTGTTGCTGCTGGGGTGTTCGCGTGCGTCCGAACGAGGAATGCTGCGAGGCATCGTGCGCTATTGCCGGTTCCACAACCCGTGGATCCTGTACCGGGAGCCGCCCTTCTACAGAAGGCCGCCCTATCATGAGCAACCCCAGAGTCCCCTGTCTCTGACGGGATTGCGCCAGCGCGGTTTCGACGGGATCATCACGTTTGCTGCCAACGAAGAACAGATCAAGGCGTTCATCCCCCCCGGTTTCCCTTCGGTCATCCTGCCGATCGAGGAGAAGACGCCTGGTTATTGCAGCATCGTGGAGAAAGCCAACACGGTGGGCAAAGTGGCCGCCGAGCATTTCCTCGATCGGGGGTTCACGCGGTTTGCCTTCTGCGGATACGACCACATGTTCTGGTCCCGCATCCGGCAGGAGGGGTTCGTTCGCCGCGTCGCACAGGCCGGGTATCGCGTGGATGTCTATGAATCCCGCGGCGTCCCGGATCCTCTGACATGGGAGACGGAACAGGTTTCCATGGCCGACTGGCTCCAGGGATTGCCCAAATCCGTGGGGCTGATGGCCTGCAACGACGATCGCGCCCAGCAGGTGGTCGAGGCCGTCAAGGCGGCCAAGATCAGGGTCCCTGAGGAGATCGCGATCCTGGGCGTCGACGACGACGATATGATCTGCGAGCTGACGCACCCTCCGCTGTCGAGCGTGGCGTTGAATTTCGAGGAGGCCGGATACGAGGCGGCCGCCCAGCTCGATCGACAGATAGCGCGAGGAAGGCCCTCGCGGAAAGAGATCCACCTGCGACCCACGCACGTCCACACGAGGCAGTCGACGGACGTCCTGGCCGTGGAGGACCCGGTCGTGGCCAGAGCCCTTCGTTTCATTCGGGGCCATGCCGGCGACATGCTCTCCGTCGACGATGTGGTGGAGGCGGCCTCGACGTCCCGCCGCCTGCTGGAGCGGCACTTCAAGGACGTCGTGGGCGCCAGCGTCTATCAGGAAATCCAACGGGCTCGCGTCGAGCGGGCCTGCCGGATGCTCGCGGAGACGAACTGGCCCCTGGGGGAAATCGCCGCGAGGTGCGGCTTCTCGAACACCGTCCATTTCGGCGTCGCATTCAAGCGACACATGCACCAGACTCCCCAGCAGCACCGCCGACGGGCGTCGCAGCCGAATCCCTGACCACGTTCCGGCCGCATCCCATCGGCATCCGTATGCGGCGATGTCGCAAAATCGAAATAGAAAGACGCAAAATCGAATACTTTGCCACACACCATTGTCCGAAAATGATATACTGAATGCGTCTCGCCGGCGTGTGGACGGCGGGTTGAGCATGGAGACGACCCGGGCTCCGGCTTTGACAACGCCTCCGCAGGCTTCGTCGGCCCGAAAGGGCAAGGAACCCGGTCATTGCGCGTGTCGAGGCGCCGGAGGACAGCCATGCGGACGAACGCGTTTACACTCATCGAACTGCTCGTCGTCATCGCCATCATCGCGGTGCTGATGGCGGTGCTCATGCCGTCCTTGAATGTCGCGAGGGAGCAGGCCCGGAGCATCCATTGCCGGGGCAACGTCCGCACCCTCACCATGGCATGGCTGATGTACAAGGACGAGAACGACGGAAAGCTCACCGGCGGCTTCCCCGAACGGCCCGACCAGGGAGCCTGGGTGCAGATCCCCCCCGGCGGCGTCAACTCCTCCATCGAGGAGAAGAAGGACTACATCAAACGAGGGACGATGTGGCCTTACGTCAAGCAAATCGAGGTCTACCGCTGTCCTTCGGATCGACGCAAGAACAGCCCATACCACAAGTACGCCTATCGGACGTACTCCATCCCCGGCGGCATGAACGGCGTCGCCCGGACCGGCGAATGGGAAGTCAAGCCCTGCATCAAGTACGGCGACGTCAAGCAGCCGGCCACCAAGATCGTCTTCCTGGCCGAGTGCGACCCCCGCGGCTACAATATGGGATCCTGGGTGATCCTGCCCAAGAGCAGGCAGTGGGTCGACCCCTTCGGGATCTGGCACCGCGACAACAGCAGCACGCTGAGCTTCGCCGACGGGCACGTCGACATGCACCGCTGGCTCAGCCGCGGACTGATCGACTGGAATCTCAAGGCCCTGCACGAGCCCCAGAGCTTCCAGTTCACACGATCGCCTCAAGACGAGGAGGAGATGGAGGACTTCGAATTCGTGCTGAACGCATACGCCTGCAAGGCCATTCAATAGGATTCATCCGATCCTACGACAGGTGGCAACTGTCGCCCGCATCACGAGGGTGTGAAACACAACATAACGACCGCAAGTGTGGGAACGTCTGTGAAGGAGGATCACCATGTATGACAAGAGAGTCCGTGCATTGTTGCCCCTGGTGTTCATTCTGGGGGTGGGTTTCGCGAGCGTGTCCGACGCCGCTCTGGTGGGCTGGTGGAAATTCAACGACGGCTCGGGCACGGTCGCCAAGGACAGTTCCGGCAAGGGCTACGACGGCACCGTCATCAATCCCGTGTGGGTGGACGGAAAATTCGGCGGCGCCCTGAACTTCACGGGAACGAACTACGTGGACGTTCCCGCCGCGTCCTGGTCCACGATCAGGACCCAGGCCACCGTCTGTTTCTGGGCGTACGGCGACCCGGCCCAGCAGCCGCAGGCCAACTTCATCTTCGGTGCCTTCTCCGATCCCGCCAACAACGACGCCCGCAGAATGAGCGCCCACGTGCCCTGGAGCAACGGGAACATCTACTTCGACACCGGCGGCCCGGGCTACAACCGGATCGAGAAGGCGGGCAATGCGAGTGATTACGAGGGCACCTGGACGTTCTGGACCTTCCTCAAGAATGCCGATACGGGCGACCAGCAGATCTACATCAACGGCGTCCTCTGGCACAGTGGAACCGGCATGAAGCAGACCATGGAGGGGGTCACCAAGTTCACGATCGGCACCAAACCCAGCCTCGCCGAGGGATGGTATCGCGGGATGATCGATGACTTCCGTCTCTACGATACCGCTTTGTCGATCGAGGAGATTCAGGCGGCCATGACCGGTCGCGGCCCCGGCCTCGGACTCGCCTCCGACCCGATTCCCGAGAACGAATCGACCGATATTCCGCGTGATGTGACGCTGGGCTGGACGGCCGGGCAGTACGCCGCCACGCACGATGTCTACCTCGGAACGGCGTTCGACGACGTCAACGACGCCAGCCGCACCGCTGCAGCGGGCGTGCTCGTCAGCCAGGGACAGGCCGCTGCTGCGTACGAAGTGGCGACGCCGCTCGAATACGGCCAGACCTACTACTGGAGAGTGGACGAAGTCAACGCGGCTCCCGACAACACGATCTACAAGGGCGAGGTGTGGAGCTTCACGGCCGAGCCATTCTCTTATCCGATCACGGGCGTGACGGCCACCGCCTCCAGCCAGAGCCGCCCGGATGCCGGGCCGCAGAACACGGTCAACGGCTCCGGACTCAATGCCCAGGATCAGCACTCCACTGAATTGGCTCAGATGTGGATGAGCGGCAATACCAAGCCCCACTGGATTCAGTACGAATTCGACAAGGCTTACAAGATCGACAAGCTGTGGGTCTGGAACGCCAACCAGGTCGTCGAGCCGTTCGTCGGCTTCGGCGCCAAAGACGTGACCATCGAGTATTCCCCGGACGGCGCCACCTGGACCGCGCTCGAGGGCGTGCCCGAGTTTGCCCGCGCCACCGGCTTTTCCTCCTACGCGGCCAACACGGTCGTCGATTTCGGCGGCGTCACGGCCAAGTACGTCAAGCTGACCGTCAACAGCAACTGGGGCGGCGTCGCCCAGCAGGTGAGCCTCAGCGAGGTGCGGTTCTTCTACGTCCCGGTCCAGGCCTTCCGGCCGGTGCCGGCTGATGGCGCGACGGGCGTCGCCCTGACCGCCTCGATGGACTGGCGGCCCGGCCGCGAGGCCACTTCGCACAAGGTGTTCTTCGGCGCCGACAGCGCCGCAGTCGCCGCGGGCACGGCTGCCGCCAGCACCGTCAGCGCGCACGGCTTCACCCCGCCTGCCATGAACCTCGGCACGGAGTACTTCTGGAGAGTCGACGAAATCGGCGATGCCGGCACGCAGGAAGGCGACGTCTGGAGTTTCACGACTCAAGAATACCTGGTCGTCGACGACTTCGAAGCCTACACCGACGACGAAGGCAGTCGGATTTATGAGGCCTGGATCGACGGCATCACCGACGGCAAGAGCGGTTCGCAGGTTGGATATGACCAGGCCCCCTTCGCCGAGAAGAACATCGTGCGCGGCGGAAGGCAGTCCATGCCTGTGAAGTACGACAACAGCAAATCTGCCTTCTCTGAAGCCACGATCACCTTCGATTCGGCTCAGAATTGGGCCGCTCGCGGCGTCAAGAGCCTCGCGATCCACTTCGCCGGCGCCGCAGGCAACACCGGGCAACTGTACCTCAAGATCAACAGCACCAAGGTGGCCTACAACGGAGCCGCAGCGGATCTGGCACGCGGCATCTGGCAGGCGTGGAACGTCGATCTGTCGACCGCCGGCAACGTCAGCAGCGTTCGCACCTTTACGATCGGCATCGAGGGCGCCGGCGCCAAAGGCATCCTGTACGTCGACGACATCCGTCTGTATCCGAAGGCCCCCGAGTTCATCACGCCTGCCGACCCGGGCAAGGCCAATCTGGTGGGACTCTGGACCCTGGACGGCAACACCAACGACACGTCCGGCAAGGGCAACAACGGAACCGTTATCGGTGGGACCGCGAACTGGGTTGCCGGCGTAGTCGGCCAGGCAATGGACTTCCAGAGTGGACAGACCTATGTCGATTGCGGCAAGGGCGCGAGCCTGAATCTCACCGACGCGGTCACCGTCACGGCCTGGATCAAGATGGGCTTCACCGCCGGGGATCGCAAGATCGCGTCCAACCAGGACGGCACGACGGGTGGCTACAAGATGGGCCTCTACACCAACAACATCGTCGAGTTCGAGATCCGGACTTCCGCCAACGCGGGCACCCTGAACCGGAATTCGCCCGGGGGAACCGTGCTGCAGCAGGACGTCTGGTATCACGTGGCGGGCGTTTACTCCAAGGGCCAGTTCATCAAGACCTACGTCTTTGGGAACCTGGATCGGGAGATGGCGACGACGGCCGAGCTGGGCACCTCAACGGGCCCGTTCATGCTGGGTCGCGGCGAATCCGCCACGAGCTATTTCTGGCTGGGCGCGTTGGATGACGTGCACGTCTACAACCGCGTGTTGTCTCAGGAGGAGATCCTGTGGGTGATGGGCCAGACGCAGCCCGTGGCCAAGCCGTTCTGAGTCGGCCTTCCCAACAGATCGCTTGCTTATCGGAGTCTTCAAACGGGGCCCCTGTCTTGTGGACAGGGGCCCCCCTTGTTTTGGGCCTCAATTCCCCGCGTCCACCAGGCGGATCGACCGCAGGTTGATCGCTTTCCAGCTCTTCTCATCGCGAGGCCGGATGGTGAGAGTCTGCTCGCCCGCCTGAGTGACTTCGACGACGCCCGCCTGAACCTCGGCGAACTTGTCCCACGCGCCGGTCGCCGGAACAGTCGTCTCCAGCTTGCGGCCGGCCAACTCAACGACGACGACGGAGTCCGCGTGGACCGTCGCGCAGGTCGCGACGATCTTGAACCGGCCGGGCTTCTGGAATTTGATTCGCCAGGACGCGTAGTCCGTCGCCCGATCCCAGAACCCCAGGTTGGGTTGGCCGCCCTGGGTCTCCTCGCGCAAATCGCCGTGCAGATCGGCTGCCTCCGGCGTCAGGGTGTATCCACCGGATGCGTCGGGCTGGACAATCGCGACCGCCGGCGGGATGGCCAGCTCAGGCTTGAAGCCTCGCAGGTCCCGGCCCGCGATCTTGAACGCCACGGCGTAGTTGCAGGGCTTCTGAGCCGGCAACCGAATCGTCAGGCCGTTGGCGTCGTGAGTCCATTGGAGTCGGTCCGAGCAACCCAGGAGAGCGACGCTCTCGATCGCGCCGCTGACGCCCGGGAGCTTCGCCAGCGAGCGAATCGTGATCTGCTCCTCGGTCGGCCAGCCCATCAGGAAGGCATAGAGCGTATCGTCGCCCTTGGTCGTGAAACGGACGTCTTTGGCCGTGTAGCTGAAGTCCTCCTTGAAGTGGCCGCCCTTGGCGCGAACGGGGCCTTCGCCGTGCATCAGCCAAGGCCGGGTGCCGTAGATGGCCTGGCCGTTGACGGCGATCCAATCGGCCATCTCGGCCAGGATCTGCTCGGCCTCCGGGTCGAGCGAGCCGTCGGGCCGCTGCACGACGTTGATCAGCAAATTCCCGTTCTTGCTGACGATGTCGACGAGCATGTGGATCACCCAGTCGGCGCCGCGGTATTTCCAGTTCTTGTTGTAGAACCAGTCGCCGATGGAGGTGTCGGTCTGCCAGGGCGTCGGGCGGATGCCGGGCATGACGCCGCGTTCGAGGTCGTCGATCCACATGCCCTTGGACTCCTGCTTGCACGTGTAGACCACCTCGGGCTTGCCGTTGTGCCTGGCCGCGTCGGCGTTGTAGAGATGGGCAATCATGCTGCGGCCGACCTCGTTGCCGAAGGGCACGCCGCCGTCCGTGTACAGCAGGTCCGGCCGGTACGTGTCCACCAGCTCCCTGATGCGATCGAACCACTGCTGTTGCCAACGGGGATTGTTGCTGTACCAGCCCGTGTCGCCCGGCTCGGCGGGGAAGTGGTACAACTCCTGGTATTTCGGATCGGCGCCGTCATACGGCACGCCGGCCTGCGGACCGGCCTTGTCGGACTTATGGCTGTCCTGGAACCAGGTGAAACTGGCGCCCAGATGCTCCGAGACGCCGAAGTAAAGCCCCTGCTTCTTGGCGGCCTTCTGCCAGTCGCCGACCACGTCGCGTTTGGGCCCCATGTTGACGGAATTCCACTCGTGGAGCTTGGAGTTCCACAGGTAGAAGTTGTCGTGGTGCGAGCCCATGCTCACGAAGTACTTGGCGCCGGCCTTCTTGTAGAGGGCCATCAGCCGATCGGGGTCCCACTTCTCGGCCTTCCACAGCGGGATGATGTCCTTGTAGCCGTTCGTGGAGGGGTGGCCGTAGGTCTCCAGGTGGTGCTGGTATTGCGGATGCCCCGGGACGTACATGTGCTTGGCGTACCAGTCGCCCATCATGGGCACGGCCTGTGGGCCCCAGTGTGCCCAGATGCCCAACTTGGCGTCGCGGAACCAGTCGGGGCACTGGTACTGCGCCAGCGACTCGAACTGGGGCTGGAACGGGCCGGGGGCGATCGGCAGATTCAGTTCCTTCGCGCTCTGAGCCGCGCACAGCAGCCCTGTCACAAGGGCACACGCAACAAACGCGGCGACGATTCGGATTCCGATGGAGATCGATCTGTTCATGCCATTCCCTTTCCGATCAGATGGTTTGCGAGAACATGCTCGCGGGAAACGCCCCCGCCGGAAATAGCTGGAATTGACCATCGCATGTCAATTCTTGACCGCTTCCCGTGCTCCGCGGCGCATGCAGGCCCCAAAAGATCAGGCAGGAGCGATGTCGATGCCCCTGCCTGCTATGCTTGCGGAAAGCCGCGATGTGAAACATCGAGAGCGGCTAGACCTTGTCGGCCGTCGGACACACGAACGGCCAGCGGTACTCGCGATGCAGAATCCTGTTCGCCGCGTCGCTGTTGGTGAAGACCTCCTTCTGCGGGTCGAACGCCAGCATCGGGCCCATGGAGATCGGGTACTTGTTCAGATCGACCCCGTTGTCGCGCAGATGCCGGAGGGTGCGGTTGAGCGTGACGATGTTCTGGTCGCGACTGGCGACCTTCTCCAGCACCGCCTGGGCTTCCTTGGGCGAGACCTTGTTGTTCTCGCCCAGGTAGTAGCTGATGTTGGCCAGATGCGCCAGGGCGGCCGAGTAGTGCCCCTGCAACGCGTCGGAACTGAGCGTCTCGGACTTGCGGCTGCGGACGGCCTGGATGAAGTTGTCGTAGTGGTCGCCGCCGCCCTTGAACTCCTTGATCACCTGCCCCTTGAGGTCGTAGGCGACGCAGTGGGTGTACTCGCGCTGAACGAGGTAGCCCTCGGTCCCATAGAAGATCACGCCGATCTTGTTGCCCTTGGTGCTGTCGAACATCGTGGTGATCTCGATGTCGGCCGACTCGTCCACGGACAGGCCGCGAGTCTCGAAGACGATGCACTTGTCGCCGTAGTCGTAGACCGCGACCTCGGTGTTGGCCGTGTCGCCGGCGTCGACGTAGTTCGGGTCGTTGCGCTCAGCCTGATAGCCCAGCCGGCCGCCGTAGGTGATTACGCTGTTGGGATGGCGGTTGAGGCCCAGGCCCCAGCGGGCGATGTCGGTCTGGTGAGGCCCCTGGTTGCCGGAGTCGCCGTTGCCGTAGAGGCGCTGCCAGTGCCAATCGTAATGCATGTTCGGCCGGGTCAGCTTCGGCGACGTGTACGGGGCCGGGCCACTCCAAAGGTTGAAGTCCACCTGCTCGGGGATCGGATAGTCGCCCAGCGCGCCAATCGACTTTCGTCGCTTGTAGCACAGTCCCCGCGCGAAGTTGACCTGCCCGATCCCCCCGTCGGCCATGAACTTCACTGCGTTCTGGACGGCGGGATTCGAGCGGCACTGGGTGCCCACCTGGCAGATCCGCCCGTACTTCTTCGCGGCCGCCACGAGCGCGGCGCCTTCCGGGATGTCGTGGCTGATGGGTTTCTCGATGTAGGCGTCCTTGCCGGCCTGCATGGCCCAGACGCCGCACAGCGCGTGCCAATGGTTCGGCGTGGCCGTCGAGATGAAGTGGATGGACTTGTCGTCGAAGACCTCCCGCATGTCCTTGACCCACTTCGGCCGGCGGCCCGTTCGTTTTTCGACCGTGGCGCAGCCTTTCTCCCCCGCCTTCGGGTCGATATCGACGATGTAGGCGATTTCGACGTCCTTGCGGCCGGAGTAGGCGCCGATGTGGTCGCCGCCCCGGCCGTTGCAGCCGATGACGGCGCAGAGCAGCTTGTCGTTGGGGCTCGTCCCCTGGGCATGGGCCAGACCGCTGAACATGGGGGCCGCCGCCGCGGCGAGCATCGAATCCTGCAGGAATTGTCGGCGTGTCCGTTGTGTTGTCATAACTACTCCTTCAGATGCGTCGAAGCATATACGAATGTAGTTGCTGCCTGCGGCAACCATCATATCGCGCCGGAACCGGGCAAGCGAACACAAACATCTTCGCGCCGGGCCTTTTGAGTGTTTACAGGATGCCCGGCAATCCGGTACTGTGGCGATGGTTCAGCCGATTCCGGATGTCATTCTGATGGAGGTTATCATGCGGGACTTCAAGGCACAATCCTGTGGCATCCTGAAACTCATGGCGCTTTGGGCATGCGGCAGTGCGTTGGCGACAGCCGGTCCCGCGTGGGGCAGTGCCGGACGGCTGGTGATCGGGTATGATCCCGACGTCTCGCAGGCGGCCTTTGCCGCGGCGGAGATTCAGCGAGCCGCGATCGGCAGAGAGTGCGCAGGTGTGGAGCTGGACCTCGATGCGGCCGGAGCGGCCGAAGCCCCGGTCCGAATCCTGTTGGTGGCCGGCCTGGGAGAGAAGGCCCAGGGGATTGTCAAGAGACTGGGCGTGGCGCCCGCCGCATCCGCAGGCTGGCAGGCTTATTCCATCCGGTGCAAGAGGGAGAATGGAGGTGCGACGTACACGGTGCTGGCCGCGACACCGGACGGCGTGATGTACGGCGGGCTGGATCTGGCCGAGGCGGTTCGGCTGGGCACGCTGGCGGACCTGCAGGACTCAGATCACGCGCCCTACATCGAGCGGCGCGGCATCAAGTTCAACATCCCGCTGGATCTGCGGACCCCCAGCTACTCCGACAGCAGCGACGCGTTCCAGCAAAACATTCCTGAGATGTGGAGCATGGACTTCTGGCGGGAGTTCCTCGACGAGATGGCGAGGGACCGGTACAACGTCCTGACGCTGTGGAGCCTGCACCCGTTCCCCTCCATCGTCAAGGTGCCGGAGTTCCCCGAGATCGCGCTGGACGACGTGTGGCGGACCACAGTGAAGCTCGACAGCAATTTCAGCCACAGCGGATCGGACATGGTCAAGCCCGAGATGCTCGCGAGCCACGAGGTTGTCAAAAAGATGACCATCGATGAGAAGATCCAGTTCTGGCGGGACGTCATGCGGCACGCCCGCGACCGAGGCATCGAAGTGTACTGGTTCACGTGGAATACGTTCGTCTGGGGGGCCCAGGACAGCAAGTACGGCATTACCACGGACCTGGACAACCAGACGACCATCGACTACTTCCGGGCCAGCGTGCGGGAGACGGTCCTCACATACCCCCTGCTGGCCGGCATGGGCATCACCGCGGGCGAGAACATGAAGAAGCCATCGAACGACTTCTCGAAGGAGAAGTGGCTCTGGCAGACCTACGGCGAAGGCATTCGGGACGCGCTGAAGCTCCAACCCGACAGGCAGTTCCGTCTGATCCACCGGTTCCACATGACAGGTCTGGACGAGGTCCTCGACGAATGGAAACAGTATCCCGGCCCGTTCGACTTCAGCTTCAAGTACGCGATCGCGCACATGTACTCGACGCCCAACCCGCCGTTCATCAAAGAAGCCCTGCCGCACCTGTCGCCGAAGCTGCGCACCTGGCTGACCGTGCGAAACGACGACATCTACAGCTTCCGCTGGGGCGATCCCGACTTCGCTCGGGCGTTCATCCGCAACATGCCGGGGCCTGACAAGATGGCGGGCTTCTACATGGGCCCCGACGGCTACTGCTGGGGTCGCGAGTTCCTGAGCACCGAGCCCGAGACGCCCCGCCAACTGGTCATGAAGAAGCAGTGGTACAGCTTCCTGCTCTGGGGCCGGCTGAGCTTCGATCCGAACCTGCCCGACGCGCTGTTCCGGCGGACTCTCGCGACGCGGTTCCCGGAGGTCCCGGCCGATCAGCTCTACGAAGCCTGGGCGAAGGCGTCGAAGATCTTCCCCCAGATCACGCGCTTCCACTGGGGCGACATCGACGTCCGCTGGTTCCCGGAGGCCTGCAAGCAGAACCCGGACGATCGCGGCTTCTACACGGTCCGCCAGTTCATCGAAGGCCAGACCATGCCGGCCGGCGGCGTCCTCAACATCCTTCAGTATCGCCAGCGGATTCTGAACGACCAGCCGACGCCGGAAGCGACGCCGGTCCAGGTGGCCGAGGCGCTCAGACAGTACGCCGCCGACACGCTCGATAGGGTCGCGGGGCTTCGCCCTCGTCAGAGCGACAACAAGGAATTGCGTCTGACCCTGGGCGATCTGGAGGCGATGGCCCACCTGGGCAACTATTACAGCCAGAAGATCCTCGGGGCCGTCGACCTGGCCCTGTTCGACGCCACCGGCAAGACGGAGCAGAAGGCCTCCGCGGTGCAGCATCTGGAAGCGGCCCTGGAGCATTGGAGGAAGTATTCACGAGCCTACGTGCGGCAGAACCGCCAGCCGGTCCTCTACAACCGCGTGGGCTGGGTCGACATCCCCAGACTCACGTCGAAGGTCCAGGAAGATATCGAGATGGCCCGAGCCTGGCAGGCGGGTACAATCAAAGGACAGACAGACCGCGGGGCGGACACACCCTTCCGCAAGTGACCGCCTGGCGATCCAGCAAAGGGCCATCCACTACCGATTCATCGCAAAGGAACCGATATGAAGACGCAGAGACTGACAGTTGTGGCACTTATGGCGCTCCTTCCCGTGCTGGCCTCAGGCAAGGACAACCCTTCTTCCGCGGAAGAGTTGCGTACCTATTTGCGGGGCTTGGGAAACGGGTCCTATCTCTTCGGGCAGATGGCCACCTGGGTCCACAACGAGAACCCCGACATGGACCATCCGTCCAACTGGCTCAAGAAGGTGTACGATCACGCGGGCAAGATGCCGCGTTACGGCGTCGTCACTTACGATTTCGACGACGACCCCTTTCCCGATGCTCAGTGGAATCAGGGGGTCAAGAAGATGTACGACCGCGGCCTGATCGTCGGCGTGTTCTCGTTCTACGCCAACCCCGCGGGCGGGCGGTGGAACAATCCCGTCGATATCGATCTGGTCTTCGCCCCCGACGACAATCCGACGAAGACGCACTTCTATCGCCAGATGGACCGGATGGCCGCCAATCTGCAATGGCTGAAGGACCAGGGGATTCCCGTGATCTACACGCCCTTCGTGGAGAGCGACGACAGGAACAAGTGGCACGCCAAAGGCGGACCTGAGAACGCCATCAAGCTCTACCGCCTCGTCCATGACGTCTTCACGAAACAGAAAGGGCTCGACAATGTCCTTTGGGCCTATCACACCACGCAGAATCACGGCGCCCTGGAGAAGTACTATCCAGGCGACGCCTACGTGGACATCCTGGGCAAGTCCGCCTACGGAACCGGCCTGCCCTTCTCCGAGTACGAGTGGGCCGTGCAGAAGAAGAAGACCGCAGGCAAGATCATCTGGTGGTCGGAACTGGGCATCCGCGGCCAGTCCGATCCGCCGCGCGATTGCCTGGACGTGCTGAAGAAGCTCGAA
>JAAYVJ010000735.1 GCA_012517265.1 Planctomycetota bacterium
CGACCCCTCCGGCCGATTCCTCTACTGCTGCAACCAGCGGGCCGACAACATCGCCGCCTTCCGCATCAACCGCAAGAAAGGCACTCTAACCTTCACCAACCACTACACCCCCGTCGGCAACCCGTCGGTCATCGTCTTTCTTGATCTGGCGAAGACGCGGCCCTGATTCGGCACAAAAGATCTGCTGTCGCGGTTCATGGCCGAAATCGGTTTCAAGTCACCCACCTTCGGACAAACCGCCAGAAGCTGCGGCCGAAGACCGCCGCGACCGTCTTGACAGCGGCTTGCTCATCGATGTCCCACGAATGGTATTTGCCGGTGGGGACTTGGATCTTGCCGTCGACCACCGACAGCGGCGACGTCTTGCATTCGAACTGCACGTCGGTCTTGAGGCCCTTGAATTCGTGGTGGGGGCAGAAGCACGTGACATCGCAGGCATGGCGGCCGCAGCAACTCCCGCAAGCGCACTGGCGATGAATCGTCGTCGACTGGTTCGCATGGGCATCCATCCTCATCATGAGTCCAACGCACCTTGTGAGCATTCGTAGGGTGGGCTCTTAGCCCACGCGTTCAGGACGTCGACATGTGAGGGACGCGTGGGTTAAGAACCCACCCTACATGCTGCGTTCTCTGAAGCCCGCTATTGAGCGATCCGCGCGAGGGCTCCGCCGCCCGGCGGCAGCGTCAGGTCGATCGCCGGCTTCTCTCCTGAAGTCCACTGTCCCGCGCGGGCGTCAAAGAGTTCGAGGTCGCCCGGCCCCTTGAGAGACACGGTCGCCTCGGCCTTGTAGTCCAGGTTCACCACGACCACGTGGGTCGGCTTCTGGGCGGCCCCGAACAAGCCCAGGAGAAAGCCCCGCGGCGAGGCGGGCGACTGGGGGGACTCGATCTGAAAGGCCGCATCGGCGGGCAGCGGCTCACAGCCGGCCTCCTTCATCGCGGTGTGATAGACGCTCAGCGAGCGCAGCGGCTGGAGCTCCCTGGCGATCGCGACGAACTCGCGGTTGTAGGACTTCACCGCGTAATAGAGCGGGCCGGGCACGCCGTCCATGCCGACGAGGCTGCCATAGTGGTTCGGATGGGCGTAGACATAGTAGCTGATGCCCTGCGCCCCGTAGGCGGCGGTGGTGTAGACCAGGTAGCGAAGCTCGTCCGGATTCGGGATTCGCATCGCGTCGGGCGCCCACGTGCAGGCCTGCACGATATTGAGGAACGGCACGCCCGCCTCCTGCGCCGCCTTGCGGATCATCGCGAGGTTCAGGAAGTACTGCTCGCCGTCGCCTTTGAGCCGGAACTGATAGTGGTCGTAGCTGATCAGCGAGGGCTTCACCTGTTCGACATACAGACGCAGATGCTCCCGGTAGGCGGCGACCACGTCGCCCTTCGTGCCCAGTTGCTCGTTGTTGGCGTAGGTCGGGAACAAGTTGATATAGGCCAGATGCGCCGGATCGCGCTGCCGCAAGTACGAGACCAGCTTGCCGAGCGAGGGGAACTGCGCCGCGCCGGGCTCGTCGGTGAGGAAATAGGCGTACAGCGCCGGATGCTTGCTCACGCGGGCGATCAGGGCGTCGAGTTGTTCCAGACGCGAGGGGTCGTCGAGCGTCGCGGGCGTGAACAAGCCGCTCGTGAGCTGGCCCCGCAGCCCGTGACGCTGAGCGACGTCCAGTTCCTGCTCGCTGCCGCACCAGACGAGGTTGAAGCCGCCCTCGGCCATCTGCTGCGCGACCGCGTCGGTCAGCGAAGGCCCCGCCCAGTAGGTGGCAATGGGCGTGCCGACCTGCCAGGCGCCGCCGGCCGCCCCCGCCCGTGCCGCCGGGGAGGACGCGCACACCGCCAGACAAAGAACGCAAACGAATCGATCCCCAATCCAGGTGCGAATGCCGTTTCTCATTGTTTCGAACTCCCAAATGCGGTTGTCTCACGTCGCCCGACTCGGCCACAGTCATCTCACGATGCCCCATGGTACCACCGCCCCCTGGCCGTCACAAGCCGCAATCCTCGGGGAAGTTCAGGTGCGCGAACTTGACGTGGAGCTCGTACGCCTCGCGGTCGCAGGCCTTGGCCGCCGCGATCTCGTCGTCGTGTCGGGCCCGGAGAGACGGAATTCACCACGGAGGTCACAGAGTTCTCCCTCTGCCCTGTTCCGACACTTTCCTGGGCGGACTTGTCCATTCTCCTTTGCCTGAAACCATTCCCATAGGCTGGCCCAAGAAGTTGATCGCGCTGTGGAGGACCCAGAGGACTGGTACTCCGAAGAACCCGCTTATGCTGCCCGGCAGACCATGAAGCATCAGCACAAAGACCACATTCAAGAACACACGCATACTCGTCAGCCAAGCGTAATCGCGGAGTCTCTCCCACTTGGTGTCGTCCGGAGGAACGCGCCAGATATGACCTCCTCTGTAAATCACGCGATGGTGGTGCAACAGCAGACACGGAATCACATTCCCCAGCAGGTCCAGAATCACTCCAGTCCACGGATTCAAGCGCAGCATGGAGCGGAGGCACGGGTTGACACGGTATGTCCAAATGCCGCTGAAGAACCCTTCCTCCATGCCGGTCAGACAGACAATCATGCGGTCGGAGAAACCCCATTTGCGGTATTGGTCGTACATGGAACCGCAAATGCGGCTCATGCCCTTTGTGACTGTTCCGAGAAGTCGGATCACACGGCGTGTCACCCCAATGACCGGACGCGCTGCTATCCCCACACATCTTGCGACAGGACCGAGTACTCGTTTCAGCGCACGCCATAGTCCGACGAGCAGGCGAATCAGTCGTCCCAGCAGTCGAACCAGGCCCCAGAACGTCTTGCCCAGAAAGCAAATCGCGCCGACGAAGGCGATCACGGCATCATAGCACATAGCCGACGCTGTATCCCGCAAGACACGCATGCTCTCCATACGCGTCGCCAGCCAATTGCGACGCGGCAACTCGAAGGTCTCAGGCGTCTCTTGCACAGGTTCGCCTGTCTCCCGCATGGACGCATTAAGGAGTTCCTCCTTGTGGAGGCTCGTCACAACAGGCCTTTCGTCGTACAGTGTGTAGTCTCTGTAATGACCGAGACGCAAATTGCTGACATACACTCTTAATCGATTCCAACCGCCCTTGATTTCAACGGCAGGGATGGCAAAATCCTTGGGAGGCGTAAGCTCCACGCCTTTCGGGTCAGTGACATTTTCAAAGGCCAGACTGCCTCTGTTCTTGAAAATGGCATATCCCGTGTAGATCTTAGCCCCGTAGATCAGGCAGAGGGAATTGCCGTGCAACCACGCCCAGTATTCGTCCCTTTCCAACAAGGCCGGCATGTGACTCAAGAGAATCACGCTGAAGAAGATCCCCTCCGCCTCCAGGAAGGAAGAGATTTCATCCCCAAAACGGCGATTGCGAAACCCTCTGCCAACGAACTCATGGACGACCGGATCGTTCTTCGGGCACCGTTCGTAATCGGCCAACCGCTCCTTCGGAAATCCGCCGTGGAACGCGTACATTCCGTCACAAATCAGCCCCAAGGGGGAGTCATCGACAAAGCGGATATAGTGATGCGCCCAACATGGGCCAAATCGCTCTTTCAATGCAAGCCAATAGAGCGAATGCTGATAGATGCTCCATTTTTCCGCACCGCGATAGATGCAGTCATCATGATTGCCCAAGATCCAATACACGTGATCCGGATTCTCTATCTTGAGGTCCATCACCAGGTCGAGAATGGTCATGGTCCCTCTCATATCAGCCAGTTTGCGCATGATCTGAGCTTCTTTCTTCCTCAGAAACGCTTTGTTCTGGCCCGACTTGGTCCGGATATACTCTTGCTGTGCAAGCGTATATTCACTGTGAATGTCGTAGTGCACAACATCCCCATTGAAGAGAAGCACCGCTTCACCTCTTTGCACTCTCTCCAGCACAGACAATGGGACTCCACCGATCGCAATGGTGGTACCGGGGATGAATTGGGCCCTGTGCCTAAGGATGAACTCCACGTTGTCCCAACAGGCATGGACATCGCCAATCACATAGATTTCCACATTGTTCGGCAAGTCTCGCAAATCCACATAGTTTCCCCGTTGATAGGTGGCGTTTTGAACGGCTCTGTTGAACCGCTCAAATTTCTTATGGAAGAAGTCCTGTGCCTTGTTGCTCTGTTCAGGCAAATCATAAGCTCGCCCGGTCCGGATGTCTTCTTGGGCCGCTTCGATGTCCGCATTCGCGGATTTGATTGCAGCTTCCCTGGGCGTGTAGATCTCATCAATGACCGCATGAGCATCATCCCACTCGTCGGGAATGCTCTTCGTATCCGCCGGAACGTACTCCTTTTCAGGGAGCAGAGCGTCCCAGAGGTGATCCTGCGTCAGCTTCACAGCCTGATAATGAGATACTCCGCAAGCTTCAAGCAGTTCGTGAAACAGGATCTCCTCGAGCATATGAAGCCTCAGATACGGCTGTTCCACATACAATGTGCCTTCGAGAATATAGGCGCCAAAAGTCGCTCTGGAAGCATGGATGATGCGGTATCTCTTGAGATGCTGCAGGATTATGCGCCTCGGGTCTTCAGGGATGTCCTCCAAGTCGCCTTTGTCCATGAGCTTTCGCAAGACCCTCGTCAGGATCGGCAAAACCCAGCACAGGGCTTTTTGCAGGGACGCTTGCAGAGTGTCTTCCATCGGATAGACCCGCAGGTCCGCATACGCATTGTTGACCAGTTGGCGAATCTGATTGTCGCTGTAGATCCCGGTGCCCCCTTGTGAAGAGGCCTCAACGGAATCTGTCGCAACTCTCCCGAGTCCTTGAACCCGGAGGCGTTGCACAAGGGTCAGGAAGGCGGCCTGATACCGGGAGACTCTCGTGTGTCCGCGTTCCCCGATCCAGACCGATGTCAGGTCCGCACTCGCGGTGGCGACTGATACGGAATGTGAGTATACCACCATTGGCCTGTCACCGACTTCATAGGTCAGCGTCGCAGAGAGGAGGACCGCCACCGACCTTCCCATCCGATCCTGGTCCATTCGTCATACGCGTCCGGATCTGTCGCTGTGTCGGGGCTGACGAAGCGTAGCGGAGTCAGGCCCGACGCAACTCCTTGCCAGTGCCACCGGGCTCGTGCAGCCCGGCGGACCGCGCGGCCAACAGGGATTGTAATCCATTCGCCAGCAGCCTGCATCTCGAAAACAGGTCCAGTCTGCAGGGAGAGCATGACCCAATGATGCGGTGCATCATGACACGCGGGAGCTCCGGGGACAGCGGGAAACAGGAGCGATCGAAAGGAGGGATTCTCTCGGCATGAACGTGGAATTGCCGCAGTGAATCCGCCGAGGACCCGCCCATCCCGCCGGCCCGGCGAAGACAAAAACAGAGCCCGGCTTCCCGGGCTCCTGGATTTGTCGGAATCGAGGCCTCAGACGGCGTCGCGGATGACGAACGGTTCGCGATGCGAGCACCGGAGGTACGTGTTCGCCGCATCGGCGCTGTCGCCGACGAACCGCTCGGTCTTGCGGTCGTAGGTCAGGGCCGGACCGAGGACGAACGGCTTCTTGAGCAGACTGACGTCGTTGCCGTCGAGCTGCTTGAGGATGGCGTAGAGCGTGTCCACAGCGTCCTCGTGGGACCGCATGCTCTCGCGAACCTGGTCGACCGAGGCCTCCTTGCCGGCCCGCCAGGCGACGTTGGCCTGGTGGCAAATGGTGGTGCCCAGGTGGCCGACCTCGATCTCGGCGGCCAGATCCTCGCGCCGGCCGCTGCGGAGGGCGTTGATGAAGTTCTGAGCGTGCCCCGCGCCACCGTCGCCCTTGTACTGGTAAATGCGTTTGCCGTCCTTGTCGTAGGCGCCGCCGCCGCCGCGGGACAGGTGGATGTAGCCTTCTTCGAACTGGATGTGGTTGCCGTCGTTGAAGCCGCGATAGAGGGCCCCGGCGTTGCCCCCGCGACGCTTCGGATCGACCAGGTTGCGGATGTCGACCACCAGCGGCAAGCCGTCGTAATCCATGAGGGCGAAATGGACGTTCGGCGTCTCGCCGTTGTCGTCCCAGGCGAACCGGTTGCCCGCCGCGACGACCTTCGTCGGCACGTCGGTCCAGCCCAGCAGATGCCGCACGTCGTCGAGGTAGTGAATACCCCAGTTGGCCATCTCGCCGTCGCCCCAGCTCCATTGCCAGTGCCAATCATAGTGAAAGCTCTTGCGCATGACGGGACCCATCGGGGCAGGCCCGGCCCAGAGGTTGTAGTCGACGCTGGCGGGCACGGGCTGCGGCTCCGTCACCTTGCCGATAGTCGCGCGGGCGTGGAGCACCGAACAGTGGACCCACTGCACCTTGCCGTACTTGCCCGACTGAATGTCGCGGGCGGCCTCCTGCACCGCGGGGCACGAGCGATGCTGCGTCCCGGCCTGGACGATCCGGTTGTACTTGCGAGCCGCCTCGACCATTTTTCGGCCCTCCCAGATCGAGTGGCTCACAGGCTTCTCGACATACACGTGCTTGCCGGCCTGGCAGGCCCACACGGTCATCAGCGAGTGCCAATGGTTCGGGGCCGCGATCACCAGGGCGTCGACGTCCTTGCGGTCCAGGACCTCCCGCACGTCGGCGTAGCCCTTGATGTCCGCGTCACCCACCTCGTATTTCTTCTTGAACGCCCCCACCCCCTGTTCGAGGATCTGCTTGTCCGGGTCGCACAGGGCGACGACCTTCACGCCCTCCAGCTTCATGAAGTCGCTGACGTGGTTGGCGCCCCGACTGCGAATCCCCGCGACCGCCAGGCGGATCTGGCTGTTGGCCCCCAGCACGCTGGGCATCAGGTTGAACGAAGACAGGGCCGCATACGAGCCGGCCGTCGCGA
>JAAYVJ010000736.1 GCA_012517265.1 Planctomycetota bacterium
GACATCGGCATCAAGGAGCTTTGGACGCTCAAGTGGCACAAGAGCTACGTCACCAACGGTCCCTGGACCAAGGCGGGGAACGTCAATGAGGCGGACTGGCCGCAATGGATGAGGCACTACAAGGACTATTGATCCCAGGTCGCCCGTAGGAGCTTGACGATAGGATGGCGTGAATCGGGGTTCCCACCTGAGTTCGCTTGGATGGGAACCTCTCTTATGCGCCGGTCAGCGGGTCTTGGCGTTGATGAGAGCCGCCAGGAGGATGTGCCGGAGCCGGTCCAGACTGATGCTGTCCAGATAGTCGTCGGAGAAATCGAGCTTGAATCGGCCGCGGAAATCCTTGATCCGCCTCTTGAGGTCGTCCCTGCCCAAGGCGGCGATCGATACTGCGAGTTGTTCGAACTGTCCTTGCGAGCTCACGGCTTAGACCCTGCGAAATACGAGGTAATCATCGGAAACGTCCTGGCTGTGGGGGTAATCGGGGTCCCGGCGGGGGGGCTTGCGGGAAAACTCCTCGCAACCGTCACAATCGACGGAATCGGGCTATTATTGGGCGCGAAATCTTTTGTTCCGGCTCGCCGCGTCTGATAATCTGCCGCCATGAAAACAAGTGAACTCGATTATACGCTGCCCGCCGAGCTGATCGCCCAGGACCCGGCCGAGGTTCGCAGCGCCTCGCGGCTTCTGGTCGTGGGTCGGACCTCCGGCGGTCTGACGGACAGCCGGTTCGACCGCATCGGGGAATACCTCCACCCGGGCGACTGTCTCGTCCTGAATGACACAAAGGTCTTGCCTGCAAGGTTTTACGCGCGGCGCCGCACCGGCGGCGGCCTCGAAGCCCTGTTCCTCTCGGAAGCCTCCGCTCCCGGCTTATGGCGGATCCTGCTCAAGGGCGCCCGCAAGCTCAAGCCGGACGAGGCGATCCATATCGTCGACGGCCGGCAGAAGGACTTCTGCACCGCCAGGGTGGTTGAGAGACAGGAAGGGGGAGTCTGCCTGCTGGAACTCGAGGTCAAGGCTTCAGCCGAGACGGTCCTGAACGAGATCGGTTTCCCGCCGTTGCCTCCCTACATCCGCCGGGACCAGGACTGGTCGAAGGCCCAAAGCGACCGGCGGAGATACCAGACGGTCTACGCCCGCCAAGCGGGGGCCGTCGCCGCGCCGACCGCCGGGCTGCACTTCACCGAGGAACTGCTGACCCGATTGACCGACTCAGGCGTCCGGCTGGCCCGCGTCACGCTGCACGTCGGCGCCGGAACCTTCAAGCCGATCAGCGTCGAGAACGTCGAGGAGCACGAGATCCACCACGAGTGGTATCGCATCGACGACGCCAACGCGGGAATCATCAACGACGCCCGCGCCGCCGGCGGTCGGGTGATCGCGGTGGGGACGACCGCCACCCGCGTCTTGGAGACGGTCTCCCGCGACGGCCAGGCCTGCGCGGGCGAGGGCAGCACGAACCTCTTCATCCTCCCCGGCTACCGATTCCACATCGTCGACGCCATGATCACGAACTTCCACCTGCCCCGCTCGACGCTGCTTGCTTTGGTCGGCGCGTTCGCGGGTCTGGAGCGGATGCTCGCGGCCTATCGCCACGCGGTCGAACAGCGATACCGATTCTATTCCTACGGCGACGCCATGTTGATCGTGTGACGAGGTCAAATTGGGGACTGGCCCTGTGACGCTACAGGACTCGCGCCAGACCGGGGATTCGGCGGACCGTAGCGGCAACAAGGAAGCAGGCGGGGACCACGAAGGCTCCGACCACGACGAACTTCAGCAAGGGGTAGAGGTGGACCTGGCGGACCATCAGCGTCAGGACGATCAGCACCGGCGTGTGAAGGACGTACGTCGCGTAGGAGTTGGCGGAGGCCGCCTGGCTCAGCGCGCTGTGGCGGTTGAGCCGCTCTCGGAACAGGACCAGCAGGCCGACGGTCAGGAGCACGCCGAGGGACTGCTCCCCCATGGCCAGCGCCAGGGCTTGCCAGTGAAGACCGCCTGCGAACGGCGAGACGTTCCCCTTCGTGGCGCCGCCGAGAATGACCAGCAGGGGAAACAGGACGAGGACGAACACCGCCGCCAGGGCCAGCGAAGTCCGACCCAACTCCGTCGGCAGCCGCGTCAGCCACTGCAGGCGGTAGGCCTGCACGCCCAGGATGAACATGACGATGTACTGAGGGAAATAGGGGAACTGGAAGTTCAGCGGCTCGTAACACCAGCCCACGGGCCGCCACAGCCGCACGAGGAAGGACGCGGCGCCCAGGGAGATCGCCAGGACGGCCAGAGAGAATCCGCTCGGCGCCGAACGGTCCGTCCCGGCTTGCGGAACGCGCTGGTCGCTCACGAGCCGCCAGATCAGGTATGCGATGCTGAACAGGAGCAGCGCCTCGACGAACCATAGGGGGCCCCGACCCGGATGGAACGATGTGTAGTAGGAGGCCGCCCAGCTCCGGAATGAGAGATGATACACGTCGTGACGCGCGAGCCAATAGATCAGAAAGGGATGGATCGCCAGATCGTAGAACAGCATCGGAATGCCCAGTCGCACCAGGCGGTCGACCAGGAACTTCCAGGGGCCTTTGCGGTCGAAGGAGGCCGGGGTGAAATACCCGGAGAGGAGGAACATGCAGCCCATGAAGAAGGACTGGCAGGTCGCGTTGTGGAAGGTCAGGATCAGGCCGCTGACCAGGTCCGGCTTGACCTCCTTGTAATACCAGCCGCCCTCGCCGCCGTAGGTGATCGAGAGGTGGACCAGGATCACCAGGACGATGATGAGAGTCCGCAGGTTGTCGATGAAGGCCAGACGAGAGCCCGCGGGGCGATCTGATCCCATGCCTAGACTCTCCCTCGATGAATCGGTCGTTGCGCCGGGTGGATGGGGCGCATAGGACTGACGGGGCGAATGGGGCGGGTCTGGGCTTGGATGCGGGCGGTGCCGAAGCAGCCGCGCAGGGGCCCGAGAAGGACCCCTGCGCCGAACAGCTTCAGAATGTCTCTACGAGTCGAATGCCGTCCGGTCAAGGGGCACCCACTCAATCAGGTCCTATGAGTCCTATAGGTCCCATAGGTTCCATGTCTTGTTCTCAGCCCTTGTACATCTCGTCGAAGCACTTCTGCGCGTCCACGACGGCGGCGCGCATCATGTCCTCGGCCACAGCGGTTTTTCGCTCGCCCAGGGCCTTGAGCAGATCGCGGGTCTTGAGGGCCTTGGCCGCCTGTTCGCAGGCCTCCCAGCTCAGGACGCTGCGGATCACGCGGTCGATCGCCTGCTCGGTGTTGTCGTACGCGCGGGGCTGCATGTCGTGGCCCTTCCAGCGGTCGTACCCGGCGCCCTGGATGAGGCCGGCCAGCGCGATGTTCATGCCGTTGACTCTGGCGCCGTGGTCGATGTCGAACTTGCCCGGTCCGCCGAGGATGATGCCGTCGTTGTAGCCCTGGCTGTTGAGGTGCATGTGCACCAGCATGCCGTTGTCGATCTCCTCGACCGTGTCGTAGATGTGGTCCAGGCCGATCATCTCGGAGTGCCCGAATTCCTTGTTCACGCCCTTGTTCGTGATGTCGACGTCGAACTCCGCAGCGACCTTCCGCCAGAACACGATCGCGCTGGCGACGGTCGGGATCAGCATGGCCGGGTGTCCCTCGTTGGGCTTGGGCTCGAACGCGATGCGGAGCTGGCCGCCTTTCTTGGCCTCGTACTGGCACAGGCCGGCGACGCTCTCCTTGAGGTTCTGGTACATCTGCTTGATCGCGATGGTCGCGACGTCGTAGCCGAAGGAGCCGTTCCAGATCACGAAGGCCGGCGGCTTGTCGTCACTCCACGCCTTGCGGAGAGTGCCGTAGGCCAGATCGACGGTCCGGGAGCCCAGCTCTTCGGCGGCCTTGCGTTCCGAGCGATCCATCGAGCAGATGCCGCCGTAGGCGAAGTGCGAATGCGCGCCGGGCGTGATCATCGCCAGCGCCAGCTTGTTGCTGACCATGGCGTCGGCCACGGCCTGCGCGTTGTTGTCGTCGACTTCCGCGTCGTAGTGCAGCTCGATGCCGAGCTGAACGTTCTTGGGCATCCGGGGCCGGATCCGCTGGGCGACCAGCTCAATCATCTCCGGGGTGCCGAATTTGCCGCCGGCCCAGTCGGGGCGGATGTCGCCGGGGACGAAGCCGCCCTTGCCCGGGTTGAACGTCCATCGGCATATGCTGTGTAGGGACTTCTTGGCCATCGCTGCTACTCCTAATTCTCGTGCCTCGTGAGATTGTTCTGCCTCATTCAACAAGCCGGCTCCGACCGGCGGGGCGCGTACAATCTTAAACGCAGACAGCAAAGGAGTAAAGGAGTTTGAAGTCTCAAGTCTGAAGTTTCAAGCAAGATCGCAGACGCTGCCCCGCTCTTGTCTTGCTTCAACCTTCACACTTCACACTTGGGATTCCCTACGCCAAATACACCTTGTCCCCCGGCTTGATCGGCGGGATCTTGTCCTTCTTGGCCGGGACGTCCGCACGGTCCAGGGCGAAGCTCGGCGCAATCTCCAAAACGCAGTCGGGGGATCCGTCCGCCTTGCGGGGGACCTTGATCCCGGCCGACTCCAGCCAGGCCGCGGCCCGCGCGGTCATCATCCGTCGGGTGACCTCGGCGCTGTCCTCGCCGGTGGCGTTCTTGACCGGGGCGAACTGCTCGCTGCGATCGATGTCCAGGATGATCGAACGCTCGGCCAGGGGAATGGCGTCGAAGATGAAAGACTCGAGCTTGACGCCGTTGGGCTCCTTGGGCTCGATCCGCCGGCCCTGAAGGTCGATGTGGGGGATCTTCTTGACCGCCTTGTGCAGGGGGAGGGAATGCCCCTTGGTGTTGAGGTGTTCGACGAAGGACGTGCTGATGATGTGGATGGCGATGCTGCCCAGGTGGAAGGCCAGGGAGCCGTCGGGGCGTCGCTGTTCCGCCAGTTTGTCCGGCAGGTCGCTGTATTCGATGACGGTGATCTTGCCGTCGACGAGGCAGAAGTTGCCGACCTTCTCCTTGGGGCCGCTCTTGATGACCGCCTTGGAGGACATCTGGGCACCGTCCAGGACGTGCAGGCCGACGAACAGCGGGTCGAAAAGTCGGACCAGGGGGTTGTCCACCTGCCAATAGGTCAGGTACTCGACGCCGCGGTTCTTCATGTCCGCCAGGGCCCCGCTGCGGGCCAGCGCCCGGATGCAGCCGCCGTGGCCGTCGGGCGACCGGGCGATCTGCCCCTTGTCAGCCAGGAGGATCCGGCCGTCGAATCCGAAGTTCGGCAACGTCCCCTGCTGGAAGATGAAGACGTTGCGAGGGTCCAGCCCGTAATAGTCATCGGCATTGAAAACGTCGATCGTCTGCCGGTGGTTGAGCGGGCTGGTCATGACATACCAGGGGCAGACCGCGTTGTACCGCTTGGAGACCGCCGCGATCGTCTCGGCGAAGATGCGAAAGAGCGTCTTGTTCTTGATCGGGCTGATGGGGAAGTTGCCCTTGGGGCCGTCGAAGCCCAGCCGGGTGCCCTGGCCGCCGGCGACGGTGAGGGCCGCGACCTTGCCCCCTGAGATCAGGGATTCGCCTAACTCGATGGCTTCGCGGTACTTACGTCTCAGGTCGTCCGTCTTGGGCACGATGCCGTAGGACCGGGCCGGCTCGAAGCCGTGTTGGACGGGGTGCTCGGGGTGGCCTTTGACCAGGGTCTCGACCCATTCGTCGATGGAATCCAGGTCGAGTTCGCGGACCTGATCCAGAAGGCAGGCCCTTTGGTCCGAATTCAGTTGCTCCCAGAATGTCAGCAAGTGCTCCTGATGATGTCTTGTCAGCGATTCTCTGATGCGGTCCACGTCATATCCTCGGTAAGTATTCTCCAAAACCCCAATCCCCAGGATGATACGTGAAAATGAAAAATATTCAAGGAAATGCGCGAATCGGGCGAAGAAAAGTTTGACAGGCTTTCCGGCCTGAGCTAAGATTGTGATAAAGGACAGGTGGACCTGCAGAAGTCGTTCTATTATATTCTGTTCGTCATCATAAATACTTTTGCACTTCATATCCAGATCTGCCTGCCTCGAAGTTGTAGGAACCCACAACCTACGATGAGTGAGGAGTTTTGAGGTCTCGGCCAATTTGAGCAAAACTTCTGCGAACAGCGATGCTTTGTTTGATTGATGCCGGTCCGTTCTCGCATTCAGGCAGATTTTGTCAGGAGATTCGCACAAGCAAATCGCATTAGCCAGTCAGGCGGCAGTAAGCAGTTATCTGTTAATTTGGCCACTGTGGCGTAGTTGGAGAACGGTCGGTCTGCGAATCTCATCTTCAGAGAAGTGAAAGGAGAATCAAATGAGAAAAAGAGGCTTTACCCTGGTTGAGCTGCTGGTCGTGATCGCGATCATCGCTCTGCTGATGGGCATTCTGATGCCGGCGCTGGCCCGCGTGCGCCAGCTGGCGTTCCGGATGACCTGCGGCACCAACCTCTCGGGCATTGGCAAGGCGATGCTGATCTATGCCAATGACTACGAGGACGAACTGCCCCGCGCCGGCGGCCGAAACGCCACCTGGGGTCAGCTCCCCGCCAACGGCTACATCGCCGCCACGCGTCAGCTCGCCTACGGCACCGCTGCCGACGGCAGCGGCGGCAAGGCTTCGATCAGCTCGTGCTTCTACCTGCTGGTCAAGTACGCCGAAGTGACTCCCAAGTCGTTCGTCTGCAAGGGCGACTCGGGCACCATCGAGTTCAAGCTGGCCGACGCCGGCATCACCGGCAGCACCGAGCTGATCGATCTGTGGGACTTCGGCACCCCCGGCGCTAACGGCACCGCCTACAAGAGCTGCAGTTACTCGTATCATTGCCCGTTCGGGGCCTACGCCCTGACGACGTCGAGCGAGCCGGGCTTCGCCATCGCGGCCGACAGGAACCCGTTCCTC
>JAAYVJ010000737.1 GCA_012517265.1 Planctomycetota bacterium
CATGTCACTTCCCTTCAACCGATATTTTGCGATGCTTCGGCCGGGACAACACGCGTCTCGGCCTGGATCGCACCATGGTAGCGACATTGCCCGTCCGTCGCCAGTGGATTCGCCTGCTGTGGTTGCTCAAGAATATGACCAGCTCCCTTGCCGGGCCGCAACCCGGTTGGCGTCAACACACGGTCCGACTCCGCCGTCCTAAGCGGCAGCGGAGGATCTGGCCGGGCGAGAGAGCCGATCATATTGGTGTTAATCCTCCATCGTATTCTGTGCTCACCTCCTCCTCCAGGGGAACCGATGCATGATCGATATCCCTGCTACCTGTTATTGACAGGTAGCAGTTTTCGCGTCCGCGGCGTGTCCCGGGAGGATTGGGAAACCCCATCTGGTGTTGTCGACTCCCGTTATTTCTTCTTTCGGTTTGCCTGGCTCCATCCGTTCTTGTTCTCGATCTCTCGGCTCTCAGTCTCGCGCCTTGTCCGACTGTCGCCGGGAGCCATCACGCGATGTGCTATTCCGTGGCTGCGTTCCGATCGCTCGGGTCTTTGCGGCGGTCGGCATGGACGAAGACGCCGTAACCGGAGCCGTCCTGGTTGTTGCTCTCCCAGACGGCGAAGAACGTCCCGTCGCTGGCCATCGCCACGTCGGCGTATCGCTGTTTGTCGAGCGTGTACGTGTTGAGGCGGGTCTCTTCGCCCACAGGCTTGCCGTCGGCGGCGAATCGCCTTGCGTAGATGTCGGTGCCTGCGTTGGGATCGCCTGCGTCGTATTCCCAGACGATGACGAACTCGTTGGCGTCGTTGATAGCGGCCTGCGGCCATTGCTGGGCGCCGTCGCGGATTGCATTCACCACGAACGGCTCGCCCCTCGGGATGCCGTTGGGATCATAGAGTCTCGCGTGGACGTCGTCGTCGGCCGCACGGTTCGGATCTCCGTCCCAGGCGATGAGGAACCAGCCCTGCGAGTTCATCGCGACGGACGGACGAGTCACGCTTGCGACGCTCTCGGTGTTGACCGCGAAGGGCTCGGTTCGCGGCCTGCCCTGGGCGTCGAAGAGCCTGGCCAGGATCGGATGGCTGGACCGGTCCCGCATCCATGTCACGACGAAGTTGCCCCTGGCGTCCATCGCGGCATCGGGGTAGCGGCAGTCGTAGATGTCCGGATCGACGAGGATCTCGTCTGCGACCCCGGCGCCGTTGGGGTCGAATCGCTGGGCGCAGAGGAACGTCTGGTCGCCGTAGACCGTCGTCTCGCGGCTCTCCCAAGCCGCGAGAAACGTGTTTGAGCCGCCGGCGGTAATGCACGGATAGACCTGCCGGCCCTCCGTTCGCAGGTTGAGGAGCAGGTCGCCCGTCATAGGGATACGGTGCGGATCGTACATTCGCATCAGAACGTCCTCCTCCGGCCCGGGGCTCTGCCAGACAATCGCCAGCCGTCCGGCCGCGTCGATCGCCACGGCCGGCTCGGCCTGGTTGCCCTGGTTGATGGCGTTGACCGGGAATTCCTCTCCGACCGGGGCGCCTGTCGCGTCGAGGCGGCGGGCGAGGATGTCGTTGGATCGCCCCCCGCTGGAGAAGTAGCTGCTCCACACGACCATCGCGCCGCCGCGGGGATCGGCTGCGATAGCCGCGCCGGTCTGGGCCCCGCTGGTTCGAACGTTGACTTGCAGTTCCGCGGTCGCGGGGGCCGGCAGAAGGGCCGCGACTGTCGCACAAATCACTAGATATCTGGACATGATGCACTCCCTCCTCTTCCGAGTATTCGAACGATCACACGGGCTCCAACGGACGGCAGGCATACACTCTCCGCCCGGCCTGTTCGGCTCCTTTGCAGACGGGCTCCGCGGTGGGCTGTCCCCTCGCCCGGGCGCACCGAAGGCCGGAGTCGAGGGATCCATCCTGCGGGCTGGTCCGTGGTGTCGATCTCGCTGTGGCGTCAAAGCAGTAAATCGAGGCTGAAAATCTCGCCCGTCACACCCTTAACTATACAGGATCTATTCGGTTTGTCCAGAAAAAAACGGAGGGATTTTCCGTGGATGACAGGCAGGACTTGCGAGCGTGTGAACCGACGTATGCGTCGAAATCGGATTGGGCGAGGACCGTCCGCGATGTGCCTATTGCCCGCCGCCTTCCGTGCCGTGCCGGATCGAGATACGCCATCGAGGGCCTATTGCAGAAGGCCGCCCCGGTCCGACGAGGTAGGGCCCTGCGATGCGGAGGTCTATGTCGCTATCGATGCAGGACCGGATTGATCCGCCGGAGCGTGTGCTGCTCAATGGCTCGATTGATCCACCCGGTCAGGCCGCACTGATACGTGTAGTCGTCGGGGTCGCGAAGCTCGTCGAGCTCGAAGGGACCGGCCGCTCCGATGATTCGGCCGAACGTGTCGCTTTCAACCGCGTATACCTGCCCGTTTGTATGTTGCCAGAAGGTCTTCATAAGCACCTCACAACAAAGTATACGAACCATGCGAGCCCGCGGCAACTGGGGG
>JAAYVJ010000738.1 GCA_012517265.1 Planctomycetota bacterium
AGAGGCTCTGATCGGCGGGAAGCGGCACGAAGAGGACCGTCCGGCCGGGAACGAATCGCAGAACGCCGCCGGTCACCATCCGACCTGCGGATGCGATCGTGTAGTCCACGGAGACTTCGTTCGTTGCGAAACGACTCAAACGGACCGGGATTCCATCGGGAAACGACGCCAGGTCGAGCGTGTCGCCTGATACGGCGAATCCGATTCCCACCGCGTCGCCGGCGGTCGGCAGAAATGCCGTCAGCGCGGTCGCCTGATCGCAATCGGCCTGCGGGTCCCAAAGCTCGTTCTCGGGGAAGTCGCCGTCCGGAGCGCTCACGAAGTTGTCCCGCAGGTCCATCTGATCCAAATGAACCGTCCAGTCGTCCCAGGCCCGGCCCCAGATGTCCCTCAGGTTGAACAGCAGCAGCGAGTCGCGGACGGTCAGGAAGCCGCCGTAGGTCCAGTCGTAGTTGTCGCCGAAGCGGGCGCCGATGACGTTGCCCGTGCTCAGGCAGTGGACGGCGTTGACGTCCGGACTGCCGAAGCCGCACTCGATTCCTTGGCCGCAGTTGAGGGCGACGGTGTCGCTGACTCTGGCGGTTCGCGACTCGGACCAGGCCATCGCTTCGTGGCACATCGACTCGAACCAGCAGTGGCGGACGTCTACGGAGCCGGCCGAGCCGGAGCCCGCGTCGACGCCGTCGTCGAGGGCCCAGCCGATCAGGCAGTTCGTGAGCGAATGGGCCCCGCCCGTCAGGTACAGGCCGTCGTTGTCGTCGTCGGCGAAGGGGGCGTTCTCGGAGGGGAACTCGACCAGGGCGCAACCCACCAGCGTTACGCTGCCGCCGTTGTACTGGCCGGCGGAGATGCACTTCTGAACGAGGCACCGCGTCATCGTGAGGTAGCCGTTCTCGCCGTGGCCGCCCTGGCCGTGGTTTTCCACGAGGAAGCAGTCCGTCAAGACTGCCTTGGCTCCATTGCCCACGTACAGCAGGGGCTGCTCGTTGCGGTGGCTGTGGCCGTGGCCGGGGTTGTTGTCGAACCAATCCTCGTCGGCGCCGCTGCCGGTGAAGATCGTGCCTGTGAACTCGCCGCGAGAGGTGGTCGCATCGAAGACGAATCCGCCCCATGGGATCTTCCTGTCCGAACAGGTGAAGACGATGGGTTTGTCCAATGACCCGTTCGCCACGATGCCGCCTTCGACTCGGACGTCGACGGCCGGATCGACCAGGATCACGCTGCCGCTGCCGATCGTCAGGACGGCTCCGGCGACAACCCGCAGATCCCCGCTGATGCGAATCCTCGCGTCGGAACCCCAGTCCGTGGAAGCCGCGATGTCGCCGGAGACGGTCCGCCATGCGGTGGACGGTTCGATCGCGATCTTTTTCTCGACCGCGAGGGAGTGAACGGTCGCCGTGTAGGACAACTCGCCCGATTGCGTCGCGGGCGGAAGGAAGACCGAACCGACCCCGCGGAGCAGGCGAAGCGGGTGGCTCTCAAACCCGGCCGCTGTGACGACGCCGTTGACGCCGACTCGATCGCCGGACGGACTGTCGATTCGTGCGATGATCGGGATTTCGAGTCCTGGCGGGTATTCAGTGGGCGTGACGATTACGAGCCGACAGCCCGCGAACTCGGCGGCCGCCGAATCGACGACCGGATAGGGGGTCCAGGGCGGCAGGCCCCACTCGGAGTTGCCCCGGGCAATGGCCCGGACGATGAACCGGACGAGTTTGCTCTCCTCGGCCCCCGACGACGCGTCGCGGCGGCTCACGTCCAATTCATAGTAGTTGGGTTCATCGACCGTCACGGACGTCCCGACTGTCACCGGCTTCCCATTCAGTTGAGCGGTGTACTCAAAACCGGCCTCCGACTGGATGGTGAAGGCGACCCGGTCGGCGTAGACCTTTCTATCCTGGAGGCCGCTGATGGTGATTGCTGCATTCGACCAACCGGTCGGGCCGATCAGGCAGAGCAAGACACAGAGTGACCAGGCGGTCCGATGCGACATAGGAGCTACCCTTCCAATCCGATCCGTGGCGTCCGAGCCCATCTCAGATGGCATCCATAGAACAGTCCATTTTAGCATTTCCGCGGACGGGCTTCAACCAATTGCCTCCCTATGTCTCTCAGACGCCCGGTTTCAGCGGGCAGTGGACGGTGAAGGTCGTGCCGGACTCGGCTGTGCTGGTGAAGGAGACTTCGCCTTTGAGGTATCGCTCGGTGAGCAGTTTGATGCTGTAGGTGCCCAGGCCTCGGCCTCGGCCTTTGGTCGAGAAGGACCGCTGGAAGACCTGAAGCTGGACCTCGCGCGTCATGTGGCCGGGGTTGTGGACCCAGAATTCGACCGAGCCGTTCGATTGCGAGCAGCCGATCGTGACGGTCTGCCGGGCCCGGCAGGCCTCCAGGGCGTTCTTCACCATGTTGCCCAGGACCCGGGTCAGCAGGATCTTGTCGCAGACCACCGAGACGTCGGCCGCCTTCTCGTCCAGACGCAGCGTGCGGTCCTGGGCGACCGGATGGCGGCTGTACATCGCGACGGTGTCCCGGAGGACCGCCAGCGAGCCGATGGGCTCGGGCTTGAGGGTCAGTTCGCCGCTCTCGGCCCGCAAGAGGATGCGCTGGGCGTCGATCTCGTCGATCAGCTCGCCGCAGAGGCGGTGGATCGTGTCGGCGTACTCCTCGACCTTGTCCGGCGTGCCTTTCTTGAGGAAGTCCGCGTACCAGGACAGGCCGTAGGCGACGTTGTAGATGTCGTGCAGGAAGATGTGTTCGAGGGCCTGGCGACGCTTCTCGTGGCTGATGTCGAGGAGGGCGCAGACGGTGAACTGCTCGTCGCCGATCTGGATGGGCGTGGTCCAGATCCTCAGTTCCAGCGCTTCGCCGTTGTACCGCCGAAGAACGCGGCACTCCCGCACGCTGCTCTCTCCCTTTTGGCCCGTGAGGATGGCCTGTACGGCCCCGCACAGACTGCACGATTCCGTCGTGCCGCACCCGCCCTCGGATTCGAATCCGTGGGTGCAGCCCAGCGCCTCGCCGGGCCGCATGCCCAGCACGCTGCTGTTGGGCTGGCCCGGAGGCATCAGGGCGGCGATCTGTTTGTTGACGAAGACGATCTGCCGGCATTGGTTGAGCACCATCACGACGCAGGGCATCATGTCGGGCAGCATGCCCAGCAGCTTCTTGCCGGCGAAGAGTTTGGCCTGCCGGGCGATTTCCTCCGCCGAGGCGCGCTCCGCCGGCGCGAACTTGGTCGGCACCTTCTCTTGCGCGATGGATTGCGTCTTCTCTGGCACTGGAACCTCGTCGTTGCGCCGCCGTGGAGCGGGGCCACGCGCCCCATCACCA
>JAAYVJ010000141.1 GCA_012517265.1 Planctomycetota bacterium
CCCTGTTCGACGAAGCCTACGACGACGGTTCCCTTGGCACAGGAGGCGGCCAGGTCCTCCAGGGCTGCAAAAGTGTCCCGGACGAACTGCCTCTTGTAGACCAAATCCTCCGGCGGGTAGCCGCAGACCGCCATCTCCGGAAACGCCACCAGGTCGGCACCGGCCGCCATGGCCCGGCCATAGATTTCCTTCATCTTCGCCACGTTGCCGGCCAGATCGCCGACGGTGGCGTTGAACTGCCCTAACGCAATACGCACGCCTGAATCTCCAACGGATTTCATACCAATCCACAGAGGTATGCCGGGGAAGCGCTCTGTCGCGAGGCCCCAAGCCCCGCACGCCCCCATTGTACGATTCAACGCCCGGACATCAACCGCATTTGCGTCGGACGCAACGCCGGGGGTACAGACCATTCTTGCGGTTTCATCGACGCACGGATGTTCCGACGAATTCGAGGAGTGCGTTTATCGCTTTGCGGGTACCGGCGGAGAGAGAGTCGGGCATGACACGGGCATGGACCGTCAGCTGGCGACGTGAGGCCCTCCGTCGGGGATGGGTACGAAGGAGCTCCCTCGTGAGGTCGGCGATGTGGCGAGCTTCATCAAGAGTGCGGGCACGCGAGAATTCTCCTGTGCCTATCCCCGCCGCTCGATCATGGCATCGCCGTTTTGACGGAGTCTTGCCCTCCCATTTCATGCTGCTGGCCCAAAGCGCAAAATGCCAGGGGTCTGGGGGCTGGCCCCCAGGGATACCCGCCAGATGCCTCGCTCAGCACAATAAGGGCCATTCACAGGAGCATCAGGCTGACGGCCATGATGAGCATGCCGAGAATGACCCCGCCGATGACCAGATGGCCGTGCCCATAGCGATGGGCCATAGGTAACAGTTCGTCCAGCGAGATGTAGATCATCACGCCCGCCACGAGGGCCAGAGTCCCGGCCAACACCGCCGGTTTCAAGAACGGCATCAACACCAGGTATCCAACCATGGCGCCGACCGGCTCGGAAACGCCGGAGAAAAATGAATACAGAAACGCTTTCTTCTTGTCGCCGGTGGCGTAGAACAGCGGCATCGAGACCGCGATCCCCTCGGGGATGTTGTGGATCGCGATGGCCACGGCGATGAAGATCCCCAGATGCACGTCGTTGAGGGCCGAGGCGAACGTCGCCAGGCCTTCCGGGAAGTTGTGGATGCCGATCGCCACCGCGGTCATGACCCCGGTCCGCATCAGGTGGTGACTTGCGTCGGGGGTCTTGGGAGACTCCATCCCCTCGTAGTTGTGCGGGTTCTCCGGCTCCGGGACCAGCAGATCGACAAGCCCGATGAACCCCATTCCGATGAAGAAGAACAAGACAGACCACCGCTCGCCCAGCCGCTCTATCGCATCGGGCAGCAGCTCGACGAACGAGACGTAGATCATCACGCCGGCCGACAGGCCCAGGGAGAACGACAGGTAGAGAACCTTCGGATGCTTGATGAAATATGCGATCGCGCTGCCGATCCCGGTGGAGAGCCCCGCCACCATGGTCAAAGCCAACGCAACGCCCACATTCGTCGATGCCGCCATAGTCGATCCCTACCGATCCGCGTCACACGCCGACGCGTACAGAGCCCGCTTGTAGTGTGTCCGTAAGGACACATCATCTCCTTGGACCCGAGAAGAGAAGATAACGCCTTA
>JAAYVJ010000142.1 GCA_012517265.1 Planctomycetota bacterium
CCATCGACCGCCTGACCCTGTCTCGGAATCTTCCCTTCGTGGTTCTGGACGGCATGCTCGCCGAGAGCTCGGATACCGTCGTGACGAGTCTGCATCGACTGAGCATGGTCCTTGATCTCGGGAAGAAGACCGAGGAAGTGCGCGCTTTGGGCACCGCCGGTCTGACCGGCGTCACTCGCCAATCGAATCCCGGAAGCTATTCTTTCCTGGCTGTAGCCGATCCGACGAGTCGAGCGGGTTTTGTGGCCGGCTGGGTCACGCACGAACAAGGCAGCGGCCTGTTGTTCTCGGATGTCAAGGACGGCAGGGCCGTTATTGACGCGAGGCTCGATTACGGGCAATTCCTGATGAAGGCCGGCAGGAAGGTGGAGTCGGAGACGCTGCTGATCGGCTGGTTCGCCGACGCTCGCCTGGGCCTGGAGGCCTACGCTGACGCGATCGCACAATACTACCGGATCGAGCTGCCGCCGCAGCCGACGGTCTATTGCACGTGGTATCACGCCGGGGCTTCGAACGAGAGGGATCTGCTGGCCAGCGCCGAGTTCGCCAAGGAACACTTTGCACCGTTCGGATTCTCGGTGATCCAGATCGACGACGGCTGGCAGGCCGGCGTGAAAGGCAACGGCCCTCGGAAGGATTTCACGACGCACCGCCCGGACGGTCCTTATCCGTCCGGCATGGCCAAGACGGCCGACGGAATCACCAGGCTCGGCCTGACGCCGGGGATCTGGTTCATGCCGTTCGCCGGGACGTGGAACGACCCGTTCTTCGCGGATAAGCAGGACTTCTTCGCGACCAAAGACGGCAAACCCTTCGAAGTACACTGGGGCGGCACGTGCTTCGACATCAGCAATCCCAGAACCGAGGAGTACGTGCAGTCGACGGCGGGACGGATCGCCCACGACTGGGGATACAAGTACTTCAAGCTGGACGGTCTGTGGACGGGGATGGCCACCGACATCCTCTACGTCAATACCGGTTACAAGGACGACCGGCTCGGTGAAACCTCCCTGCGCAATTCTGAGATGACGCACGTCAAAGCGTATCGCGAGGGCCTCAGACTCGTCCGCAAGGCCGCCGGCAAGGACGTGTTCCTCCTGGGCTGCAACGTGGCGCAGAACATGCGAACGCTCGGGGCCTCGTTCGGCCTGCTCGACGCCATGCGGATCGGGCCCGACAACGGCCGCAAGTGGTCGGACATGTGCCGAGGACCTTTCAGCGGCAGCAATCTGTATTTTCTGCAAGGCCGCGTCTGGTACAACGACCCGGATCCGGTCTACGTCACCGACAGCGTGCCGCTCGAGCACGCTCGGGCGCTCGTTTCCTGGGTCGCCCTGACGGGGCAGTTGAACGCCAGCAGCGAGGACTACAAGTCGCTCTCGGCCGGGCGGATTCACCTGCTCCAGCGGTCGATGCCCGCCCACGGCCTCAAGCCGCGGCCGGTCGATCTGTTCGAGGAGAGGATCCCCAGGATCTGGCTGCTGACCGACGACCGCAAGGAGCCCAGACGCGATGTCGTGGGCCTGTTCAATTGGAGCGAGAAGGAGCAGACCCACATTTCCTGTCCGGCCGAGAGAATCGGATTGCCGAAGGCGGATCGATACGTGGGCTTCGACTATTGGGCCGACCGGTTCGTCGAGCCGTTCGGGAGCGTGCTGGAAAGCGACCTGCCGCCTGCGAGCAGCCGCATCCTAGCGATCCGTCCTGTCAGCGAACATCCCCAGGTGGTCAGCACGTCCCGGCACATTGCGCAGGGCATCCCCGATCTGATCGAGGAGAGGTGGGATGAGGACGCGCGGACGCTCAGCGGAGTCAGCCGGGTGGTTGCGAAGGACCCGTACGAACTTCGCATCGCGGCGATGGGACAAGGAAAGCCGTGCAAGGCTGCGACGCTGAAGACGCTGTCGCCGGACGGCACGATCTCCCTTGTCGGCCAGGATGGCTGGCAGGTCCGAATTCGCATCGATTCCCCCTGCGGCGGGGACATTCGCTGGGCGATTGCCTTCGAGGCCGATTGAGGTCGGTGGAGGCGTTCCTCGAATCGCCGATCAGCCCACCCGGTGCGCGAAGATGTGCTGCCAATCCAGCTCCAGGCCCATGCCCGGGGTCTGCGGAATGGCGATGTAGCCTTGCTCGTCGAGGACCGGTTCCGGCGTCGTTCGGCCGGGATGGACCCGGGTGGCCCGTGAGATCGAAGAGACTTCGACGTGCCGGATGAGTGACTCGGAGGTTGCGCCGATGAGCTGCAGGTGCGGATAGGCGTCCAGGCCGACATCGTTGAGCGTCAGCGACGCGCCTTGAGATTCGCAGGCTGCGGCCAGCTCATAGCAGGGCGTGAAACCGCCGAAATGGACGTCGATC
>JAAYVJ010000739.1 GCA_012517265.1 Planctomycetota bacterium
GCTCTCGGAGTGGCTGTTGAACTCCGGCGCGTACATGCACTGGATGCTGGCGATGCCGGTCTGGTATTGGCCCTTGAGTTGGATGCGGGTGCTGTACTCGAAGACGTAGGTGCCCTTGGGCAGATAGTCGAAGAAGAAGTGCGTCGCGGTGTCGCGTGTGCTCTCGTAGTAGCCCAGGCCGTCCTGGTAGCGGTAGCGGCTCAGAACGCTCACCGGCTCGGTGCCGCTGCCCCGCTGGTCCTTCATGTGGACGTACTCCATGTCGCGGTCCACCCGCAGCTCGATCCGCACGACCAGCTCGTCCCCCACGGAGAGCGGCCCATCGACCGGGTAGAGCACCTGACCCAGGGCTGTCGTCTTCTTGGTGTACAGGGTCTTCTTGAGCGTCAGCGGCGTGCCCTCATAGGGCGTGACCTTGCTCATGTCCTCGAGGTACTGCCAGTGGACGGCTCCCCAACTGACGCCGTCGTCGACCTTCTTGACCGTGATCCGGCCCATCGCAGGCTCGATCTCCTTGCGGACAAACCGCTCCTCGTAGAAGCCGGTGCCGGCCTCGACGTTCTGCGGCTCGATCCACTGGCCGCCAAGGGCGACCTGGACCAGGGCGTCGGAATTGAGCAGGTCTGTCCCTCGAAGCAACAGGCCGTAAACCGCGTCGGCGGTGGACTTCGTCGTGCCCCAGTCCTGCGTCTGCTTCTGCTTGAGCAGCCAGACCCGGCAATCCTCGACCGCCTGGGCGTCGCCCATGACCTCATCGAACGCCTCGATCATCATCGCCTGCGTCTCGATCGGCGCCCGGTGCCACCACCAGCTTCGTTCGGTGTCGCGCCAGTACATGCCCATCTCTTCACTGGTGACGCTGAACTCCTTGATGGACTTCATGATTGCCGCGGGGGTTTCCTGATCGCCGAAGCGTTTCAAGGCGATGGCCAGGTGGGCCTGCGACTGACGCCACAGCGAAAGCCAATACTGCCGGGCCTGGCTCTTCCAATATTCCAGAGCCCCCTGGTGCGCGGCCGCAACGGGCTGATCCTCCAGGAAGAAACTCCGGCCGTAGAGATAGAACGCGATCGTCGGGTTCAGATGGTTGTCGTCCTTGTGCCCACCCCGCAGGATGATCTGATACCAGTTGTCCATCCATGCGTCCAGGGCTTTCAGGGCCTTGACCGCATGACTGACGTCGACGCCCTTGACGCCCAAGTGGCGGAGTCGGCCGAAGCCCGTGGTGATGTAGAGCGTGACATACTCGCTGCCCCGGCAGCCCGGGAACCAGGGCCACAGGCCGTCGGAGTACTGCATCTGGCCGAGCTTGAACAGGGCGCTCGACATCTCGCTGCTCAGGCGATTCCCGTCGAAGAGAATGCCCACGTTCCTTCGGGCCTCGGATTCATCGATCGCCTGACGGACCCACGGGGTCTCCTCCAGGGCCAGGCCCTTGAGGTCCTCGTTCTTTTCGAGCGGGCTGTCCAGGGCCGGCGTCGCTTTCCACAGATCGAAGATCCGACGGATCTTCGGGTCGGAGTTGGCGATGTGGGCCGCCAGCGAGTTGGCGTAGAGCCGGTTGAAGACCTGCTCGCTGCACTCGTACGGATACTCCATCAGGTACGGCAGCGCCATCACCGCATACCACGCGGGCTGAGAGACCATCTGCACCGTGAGGCTCTGGTGAATCAGACTGTCGGAGGAACCGGACTGAAGGAGCTTGGTGAATTCGAATTCCTTGGTCTGGGCTCCGCGAATCGGCAGGGGCAGCGACTCCGTGACCAGGATCCTGCGGCTGAGCACAGGCAGATAGCCCTCTTGTCCGTCGCTCAGGCGCGTCGTGGCGCCCACGGCTCGGTAGATCAGGTACTCGCAGCCGTCGGGGATCGTCAGCCGCCAGGAGAGCGTCCGCGACTGCTTGCTGGGAACGTCGAAGTCCTTCTCAGGCGACGTATTGCCCAGGGCCTCGTCCCGGCTGTCCAGGGTCCGCGCGTCGGACATCGTCAGGCTGACCTTGCCCATGACCCGGGCGGCGGACTGGTTCGTGACCTTCACCGTGAACTCGATCACGTCGCCCTCGCGGACGAATCGCGGCGGATTCGGCTCGACCATCAGGTCCTTGGCCGTGACGGTCGTGCCGGTCAGATAGCCGCTTCGCATCTGCCTGTCATGCGCGAAGCCGAGGAACTTCCACTGGGTCAGCGCCTCGGGCATCGTGAACGCCATCCGCACGACGCCCATCGAATCGGACATCAGGTGCGGGAAGAAGAACGCGGTCTCGTCGAGATTCGTGCGGGCCGAGACCCGGCCGAGATCCACGCCCGACTGCGCCGTGGTCTCTGTCCCGTCGTCCGAGCTCTTCTCGCCGTCGGTTGGAGCCGCCGGCGTCTGGCCGCTGGTGTCGTTGCCTCCGGCGCCGCGGCGGGCGACCGCGCCGCCATACCAATAGAACGTTCCCAGGATGCCGTCCGGGAAATGGCGATAGGTCATCGTCGTGTCCAGATAGCTCGTCGACCAACCC
>JAAYVJ010000143.1 GCA_012517265.1 Planctomycetota bacterium
CGTTCGTTGTAGATCAGCGTGGCGCCGATGTAGTCGTTGCTCATCAGATTGGTCGGGTCGTAGAGGAAGTCCCGCTGCTCGTTCCGCATCACGATGCGATAGTTGTGCACGCCGGTGGTCCGGGCCTTTCCGTCCGCGACGCGATATTGTGCAAAACTCTCCGGTCCAGCCGCGGGACACCACGACGAACGCCCCAGGCCATCGACCGCCTCCACGTAGAACTGAACGAGGGCGCCGGAGATCTGCGGCGGGATGTCGCCCGTGTAGACATCGTCCGATTGCTCCATGGGGACGGACCGCCAGACGCTTCCATCCAGGCGATACCACAGCGTGACGGAGGCGACGCCGTCGGGATCATCCGCCTGCACGCTGACATGAACTCGCTCCCGAACGACGGGGACCGCCGGCTCGTGGCGAAGGCCGGAGCACGTGGGCCCGATGTTCGCTACCGAGCGGCTATTCCTGTATCCCGGCGTGCCCGTCTTCTGCGGAGTCGGCAGGATCGTGGTCCTGGCCAGCCTGTTGAAAAACAGGCGAGTGTGCAGCAAGGGGGAGCCCGCCACCCAGCGGGCGCGGAAGCGAATCTCATATTCCCGCCCGTTTTGAATCGCCCTCCCTCCGGCGAAGGTCGTTTCCGCATGGTTGTGCATGTGCTCCGTCGGGCCGGCGGCGATCAGGTGCAAAACCGGATTGCCCGAGTCGTCGGGATCGGGCTCGATTCGCGAATGGCGGTGGTTGCCGATGATCCGCCAGGCCTGGGTCCCCCTGGTGAAGTCGCCGTTCTGGAGCAGATCGGTTGCGACGCCGCCGGGGTCCTCGATCACGCGCAGGTCGTCGATCAGAACCTCGCCTTCGTCAAGCAGGCCGAGGACGAACTCGCGATACAGGCTGTCGTCGCCCACGGGGCTCTTCGCGGCGATTCCGCGGTATGAGAAGGTCTGCCAGGTGACCTTTGCGGACTCGTCGCTGGCCGCCCACGCCCTGCCGTTGTCGTTGTCCGCCCTGGCGTCCATCAACTCCAGGCTGCACCCGCCTCCGTCGGCGTAGATCGGCCAGGTGCCGCCGTCGAAGTACCGGACCCGGTCGACCGCGTTTCCCAGGCCGTCCTCAAGCACGACCACCTCGCCGGAATGGGAGAGCCTGCCTGCGAAATTGCCCACGATCAGCGCGTCCGGATAGAGGCCCTTGAGATAGTCGGCGTCCTTGGCGATCACGAGATAGCCGTCCGACGCCAACAAGGTGCCCTCCGGAAACGTGTAGCTGACGGCCTTGTTCAGACTCCATCCCGACAAGTCGACCGGCTCAAGCCCTTTGTTGTGCAGCTCGATCCACGTCGAGGACTCCGGCTCGAACTGGACCACCTTTTCCGTCGCCTCCAATCGGGGCTGGATGAGAAAGTCCGAGCTGGTCGTAGCGACGTTGAGGCCCTGGATGGCGAGGATGTTGCGCCCCGGCTTCAGGAGCGCGACGGCGTCGGAGATCGGGAACTCCTGGAAGATCACCGCCTCCGCGTCGTCGTGGGAAGTGGCCGCGACGGCGTTCCAGGCCGGCGTCTCGGGCGCATTGGCCCGGGCGATCTCCCGGCCGTTCAGATACGCGACGAAGCCGTCGTCGTATCGCATCCACAGCGACAGGGACTCCAGGCGGTCGGGGTCGGCGACGTCGAATCCGATCCGCACGAAGACAGACCCCTGCTTCTGATACATCGACTGGCGGGTGTCTCGACCAATATAGGTCTCGTATCCGGTGCTGGTCTCGAAGCCGATTCCCGTCGCGCCCCCGGTCCAGGTCGAGTCATCGAACGGCTCGGCCCCGCCGGTCCAGCCGGCCCCTGTGGAGCCGTCGAGCGGGACCAGGATCCTGGCCGCGGCGACCTCGGGGACCAGAGTCACGGTGTTCTGACTGCCTGTAGTGACAGGCAGTGTCAACGGATGATAGTGGATCTCGTTCAGAACGACATCTGTGCAGAGTCTGGCGGCGTTGGGTGCGCCGAAGGTCGTGGATTCCTCGTTGTACCAGACGTCAGCCCCATCGGGAACCCGCCCTCGGGCCATCCCGCCCACCCTGACCGCATCGCAGATGGAATCGTCGCCCCGCCATAGAACGAGCAGATCCCCTTCGCTCGGGATCGCTCCCAAATCACTGCCGGAGGCTACATAGAGCCGGCCTGGTGCCAGAGTCGTCGCAGGCAAAGACCAGGGAGCAGAGGTCCGCCCTTGGACTGCCAATCGATAGTCCGCCAGCGAGACGGCTTCCCCGATTCGATTGACGATTTCGATCTGGAACCCGTCTCCGCCGGGGGCATCGATCTCGTTGAATCGCAGGGGCCGATCGGCGACTCGGGCTGCGGGGAAGTTCGCCACGCCCGGCGTACCGCCGACCTGATCGCTCCAGGTCCAGTTCGCCACGTCGTCCGTTCCTCGCATCGGATCGATGCGGGCCAGGCTCACCCCGGTCCCGTCGGGGGCCGCCGGCCAGTCGCCGTCGTCGCCGTACTGGACACGGTCCAGCAGCCGGCCGCTGTTGCCGACCAGTCGGATGGTCTCGCCGTCGTTGTCCAGCTTGCCGCTGAACGGTCCGAAAACCTGCGAGGCCGAAACACCCTGGGCCCGGAGCAGTTCAGGTTGGGAGGCCACCACGAGGTAGGACCCGGCCCGAATCAGCGTTCCCTCGACGAAGGTGTAGTCCACCGCCCCGGCCAGGGACCAGCCGGACAGGTCGATATCGACGCCCATCTGATTGTACAGCTCGATCCATTCGGGCGCACCGGCTGCGGGGTGATACAGGATCTCGTTGACCACCACCACGCTGTCGGCCCAACCTGCGGAGCACGCGATCGCAACACACAGACTCGCCAAAGCCAGATTGCGTCTGAACCGGTACTTCATGCCGCCCATCCGGGGACCTCCTTCCAAGGCATACCATGCTCCCTGCCATTATACCAGAAGGCCCCCGGATTCCGCGTATATTCATGCGGAAGGCCAGCGATTGGGGCGACCGGATGGGGCGGGCGCGGGCGGCTCCGCGCCAGTCAGACGCGGCGAAATCGAATCGCGTTCCACTGCGGCGGACCGCCATGTCGCTTCTCCGGGAACAGGCAGGCCGGGGTAGCCTCGCCATTCGCGGGAAAACCCCTGAACGGTTCGCAAGGCCGCCACCACGAGGTTCCCGCCAGGCGACCTGTCGTACCCGCCCCCCGGGTCGGACACGACAGCGGTTTTGCTGGACTCCGGTGGAGAGCGACACGGGTGTCTCATGGCGGCTGGCGTGTCCTCGCGTAAATGCCGAAAACTGCCAATTTGATGTCTCTTTGGAACAATATCAATCAGGATAATCCTAATGTTGACATTCGTGATCGAGTGGGGCACCATGGTCCCGGCGTTGGAGAATGCCGCTCTGTGTACCATCGGAGGCTCGACACGGACGTCTGGTGACGCGTTCCACGGCTGTTGCGTACGCTGACAGCGCGGGGGGCGTTGGTCTTCAGTTCAGGGATCACCAAGAGACAAGAGGAGGTGCACGGATGAGTAGAGGACTGTGGATGGTGGCCGCGGTCGTGTTGGTATTGGGCTGCGCCGCGGCGAATGCTTCGATCGTGTTGGCCGGTCAGGTGTACGACGACAATGCCTTCGTTGATGAAATCATTGCGATTCACGGCAGTTGGACCAACCCAGCCGCCGTGATCGGACCCAACATCATGTCCTATGCGCAGAACAATCCCCCTGACGCAGAGGCGTATCTCCTGGTGGGTTTTGCCGACAACTCCATCGTCAACGGGGCCGGTCCGGACTTCGTTCTGCACGAAGCCGGCGGCACGTTGCCCGGCGAGGGCGAACCCGCCAAAATCACCATCAACGGCGTCACGAACACGTATCCGACAGTCTACAGCGGCGTCGGGGGGACCCATCGCGCGTACATCGACTTGGGTGATTTCGGTGTCGCCCCCGGGGGCAGAGTCGCTGCCGTTCAGCTCTGGGGTCTCTACAGCGGCCTATCCGGGACGGAGTTCATGGCGATCGGCGCGTTGAACAACGGCGAACCGATTCCCGCGCCAGGCGCGATGTGGCTGGTCGGCGTGGGGCTGTGCGTTCTGCGGGGCTCCCGTCGGCTCACCAAGGCATAGTCCGCGGTGACGACCCTGGCGGCATGGCAGCCCGTTCGCGGGCTCCGGAAACAAACGAAGGCAGCCGCCCTCCGACGAGCGACTGCCTTCCACCGCGTCCCAGACCGATCGACCTTGGGTCTGTCAGGTTGCCTGCGTAACCGCGTTCAGATCGGCGCACCCCGCGGCCGCATGCTTCACCTCGACGACGGGGGCGCACGACGGTTCCGCCGTCGGCCAATGTGCGAGAATGAGACGCTGTATCTCTTCGATGTGGGTTCGTGACGAGGCCCCGAAAACCACGGATTGGATGTTCGGCAGGCGGCATACATAGGCGATCGCCTCCCGTGGTTCGATGGCGCCGGACGCCAACACGGACATCGCCATCGCGCGGAAATGCCGCGTCCTCAGCGTCTCCTCGTACTCTTTCACCCCCGGGCTCATGAAGTATCCGGCCTTATTGATGGACGAACACACGAGCGGATTCTCGATCCCACAGTCCTGCAAGCACTTGACCATCTGCGGCATGTTCATCGTGTTGAATCCCGGATCGACGCCGTAGGAAGCCACGATGTGGTCGGCAAATGCCTTGAGAAGATCCCGAGCTCCCATGCCCAGGAGCAGATCCGAGACGATGTTCTGCAGGAACACCGCCCGGACATTCAACCCTCGGAAGACTCTCATCTCGGCGTCCACAAGCAGTTTCATCACGTCGATCAGATCACGATTGATGATGGTTCGCCCTCCGCGAATCAAGGTCGCGAACGCCTCGCCGGCCGTGCGGCCCGCGAACAGGAAATCGTTCAGAGCCTCCACGATCCCCTTCTCATTGACCGCATTGGCGTATTTGTAGGCGTACGGCAAAGACGGATAGAGACGCAGGTCGGCATATCGCTGGGGATTCGCACGCAGATGGCCGCAGATCTCTCTGGCCTTGTCGTGAGTGTTCAGCATGAACGCATGGATGCCGCAGTCATATGCAGCGTCCAGAACGCCCAGAATGGCACGCACATCCTTGAAGCGTTCGGCAAGCGTCTGCGCTTTGTCCTCGGACATATGATTGATGCCGAAGAACTGATTGTCCCCGAAGATCACGCGATCCATCTCTCACTCCGTTTCTCCTGGGCGGCGCTGGCCCGGATGCGTGCGATGACCGTGTCGGTTTCCGCGGCGGTGGCGAACGACGATACGCCGGGGGACGCCCTGCCCTCAATGCAGTCGATGAAGTAGTCCAACTGCCTGGTGTACTCGAACCCGCGCAGATAGAACCGAATCGGCGCAGCGAAATCCGTGATGTGCCGTTGGTTCCAGCCCTCCGTCAGTCCATCGATATCCGGAGGCCCCCGGAAGAACGCTCGGTACGCATGCAGGTCGGCGATGATCTTTCCGTTTCTGCCGAGTGCTTCGAATCGATAGGACGGCTTGCGACAGGAAGGGTCGCTCCAGTTCACCATGAGATTGCCCCAGAGGTTCCCCGCATAGAGGAACGTCGCACACAAGGCATCCTCCACTTGGCGGGAATAGACGGGCCGAAGAACCGCGCCAACAACCCGCTCCGGAACGCCGACCAAGTAGTTGACCAGATCCACGGCATGGGACGCAAAATCGTAGAGGCAACCGCCGCCGGCATCCCCTTGGGATCGCCAGGAGCCTCGGGTGTCCCCAAGCACGGTCGGACCACGCATTTCCATCTTGTACGACACCAGATCGCCGATCGCGCGCGCGTCCAGGAGTCTCTTGACCTGCATGAACACATCGCTGAATCGAAGCACGTAGCCCACCTGGTTCACGCAGGCGCTCCGTCCGACCATGGCGAGCAACTCATGGCTGTCGTTTGGGTTGAGCGTGAGCGGTTTCTCCACAAACGCGTGCAGTCCCCGCTCCAGGGCGCAGCAGGCTGCCGCCTTGTGCATGGCGGTGGGAGTGGCGACGACGACGAAGTCCAAATCGGCGTCACGCAGCATCTTCTCGTGGTCGCTGTATGCCGCTACATGGAGATGTCGTGCGATGTTCCTTCGCACGAAGGAATGCGTGTCGCAGATGGCCGTGATCTCGACATCGGGCCGACTGTTGAGGATGGCGAAATGGGTGATCCCCATGCGTCCGAATCCGATGATTCCCCCTCGCAGCATAGTATGGCCTCCCTATGGATGTGTGGCTCCCAATCCGACCTTGGCGGCTGCTTTCCCGAGTCCTTCAGAAGAACCGTTTTCCTTTTCGGTAGAATTGTCTCACGTCCTCTCTCGTGGGGAACGCGAAGTAGGTGCCGGCGTTGCTCGGATTGGGCGTTCGCGTCATCGTGTGGGCTCGGACTTGGATCAGGGCTTCGATCATCGCATCCATGCCGATCCGTTTGGTCTGGCGGATCAGTTCGGCCTGCGTTTGGCCGTGGATGGGAATTCGCCGCTGCACCACGATATCGCCGCTGTCGATTCCCTCGTCCACGATGAAGACGGACACGCCGGTTTCTCTTTCGTCGTTCTTGAGCACCCAGAACGTCGGCATCAGTCCGCGATACAGCGGAAGCAGGGACGTGTGCACGTTGAGCATCCCCTGAGGGGCGGCGTCGATCAGGCGTCTCTTGAAGATCTGATTGCCCCCGATCGAGATCAGCACATCGGGCCGATAGGATCTGATCCGTCGAACGGAGTCGTCGAGGTTCACTTTGCGGATGTCGGTGATCGTCGGGATCCGGCGGCGGCGCAGTACGCCGGCGACGCTTTTGCCCGGATGCAGCCGACCATACGCGTATCGCAGGCCGTAGTGCAGGAAGAAGCGTGGACCGAACGTGCGAAGCGTATTGACAGCCTTGTCCTTGAATCCGAGCCTCTTGCCAAACGGCGATTCCGGCAGCACCACCGCGACGACCACCTCGATCTGGTCGGCAGGCAGATTGCGCAGCAGATGGTCGATCGTGTCCGCCAGATAGAAGGGATCGTCCTGCGTGATGATCCCGATTCTGAGCTTGCTCTCCATGGCTTTGCCCTTCGCCTAGGGATACACCCGTTTGAACGCGCGATCGTCGATCCGACGGACGTACCGATACTTCGCTCTCGTCAGCAGGTGAAGGAACTCCAGTTTGAGCTTGCGAGCGGGTCCCAGATAGCAGTCGGAGCCTCTGGCCTTGAGCAACAGCTCCAGAAGGTCTGAAACAGGAACGAACAGACCCGTGCCCTTCGACACGAGGTATCGGATCGCTTCGACGAATCCCCGGTCGAGTTCCCCCGTACGCGTATAATAGCCCAGATGGGTGTATGCGATGCAGATTCCGCCCTCTCGTTCGAGCCTGTCGATCGCCGGCCTGGTGAACAAGCGGTCAAAACACCATGGATTCGGGGCAAACGCCGCGGAGAACCAGTAATTGGAGTACCGCAGGTATCTTCGATCCCGGTACGGGCTTTCGGGGTTGACCTTGAGCAAGTTGATTTCGTCGAACTCATAGTTGCGATTGAACCGGATAATCCGCTTGTGGGCGTCCCCCCAGAAGTAGGGGCTGCCCTCCTCTTCGCCGGAAAAGTCCCGATAGCGAGGATACAATACGCGGAGAATCCGATTGAACGGGAATCCGAACCGTTTGTTGCCGCTGTAGATGTTGTCGGGGTTGTACGAGTGATTGATGTGGATCTTCGGGTACTCACCGAGAAGGTCGCGGTATTCCTCCAGCCCCGCCAGGATCTCGGCCCGCGTGTAATGTCCGCTGCCCACATTGTGCAGGGCGATCTCGAAGCCCCTGCGTTTCAGGTCCAACACATAGTTGAGATACTCGCGATTCTGGAGACTGTCTCCCCTGGACGCGGCGTCTCGCGGAGGATACACCCACACCGTCTTGGTGATGAACACTCGTTGTTCCGTGAGAAAGTCATAGACCGGACGAATGTTCTCCAGGAACGTGTCGTCCGTGTCATCGACGATTGTAAAAGCGAACCTCTTGTTCGCTGGAAGAGCTGTCGCAGTCATCCCTGGGGTCCTGTCAACCGCGGGCAAGGGCGGACGCCTCGCCGTTCAACAGATGTGAGAGAATCAGGTCGTAGGCTTGCCGTCCCTTCTCCAGAAGCTCCCGGCTGGGCCCACGTTCTCGTGCCTCTTCCATCACCTCCAACGCACGCTCCACGGTCAGGCGTTGCTCGTGGACCATTCGCTTCCGCGCGATCAAATAGCGATCCACATCCAGAAGCTTGTCCTGGTACGTCGAGATCGCGGGGATTCCGAGTACAGCGGCTTCTCTGGTCATCGTGCCGCCGGCGCCGATGAAGAGGGAACACTCGTCCATGACCGCCCCCAGGGACAGCGGCTGGGATGGCAGAACGACGCCACGGAATCGGTCCTGGCGGTAGTGCTCAGCCTGGCGTCGGTCTCGCGGCATGACGACCACGACGCACCGTTCCTTCATCCGCAGGATGAGATCGTCCATGAAGTTGATGGCCCCGGAGTAATACTGTGCGGTCGCGGGCTCGGGGCGGATGAAGATTATCGGCCCCCCCTTCGCTCCCGATGGGCGATGAGAGGCTGTGTCGAGTCTGTGAAGGTAGATCGCCTCCTTGACGCCGGGGTAGCGAATCACCTTTTGCGGATTCGCCCCCTGGCGCTGCACCTTCTCCATCGACAGGCACTCCGGAACCATGACCGTCGTCGCGCAGGGGAACGCGGCTCGATTGCCCGCCGCATGTTCATTGTCATTCAGGTAGATGCTCCGCACCCGAAGAAGTCGCGACACGGCCGGCAGCTCGAAGGAGCTGTGCCCGATGGCCACGTCGATGTGCCGTCCACGGA
>JAAYVJ010000144.1 GCA_012517265.1 Planctomycetota bacterium
CACCTGTCCTTCACCTTCCAGAAGAACATCGTCTATTGGCACACAGGCCCCCTGCTGTCCGGCCCGTGGACCAAGGTGAACGCCAACATGGACGACAACTGCTATTGGAATGCGGCGGGCCAGGATGTGACGTTCGCCGGGATGCCTCTGGATCAATGGCGACAACAGCTTAAACGCGACGAGCATTCGATCGTGGCGGACCCGCTCTTCGTCGATCCGGCCCACGGCGATTTCCGTCTCAAGCCGGACTCCCCTGCTCTCAAGATCGGTTTCGAACCCTTCGACTACACCAAGGCCGGCGTTTACGGCGATCCGGCCTGGATCGCCAAGGCCGACGACGCGACGTATCCGCCGTTGGAGTGGCCGCCGGACCCGCCTGCCTTGGCCATCAAGGACGGTTTTGAGAAATCCGCGGTCGGCGCCAAACCGTCCGCCGCCGAGGTCAACGTTGAGAACAAGGGCGACTCCATCGAGGTGACCGACGAAACCGCCGCAAGCGGCAAGCACAGCCTCAAGATCACCGACGCGCCGGGCCTGCGGAGTGCATTCAATCCGCATCTGGTGTATTCACCCAACCACGGCACCGGCGTGACCCACTGCTCATTCGACTTGCGGACCGGCCCCGGCGTCTCGATCAACCACGAATGGCGGGATTGGCGTTCCTCTGCCTATGCGGTCGGACCCAGTCTCTGGATCAACGGCGAAAAGCTCCAAGTTGCCGGCAAGACGCTCATGACCGTGCCAACCGGCCGGTGGATTCACTTTGAGATCGCCGCAACGCTGGGTAAGGACAATCCCGGCGTCTGGGATCTGACCGTCACCGTTCCCGGCGAAACCCCGAAGGCCTTCAAAAGCCTCAAAGTGGGCAGCGCCGGCTTCGAAAAACTGACCTGGCTGGGATTCGTCAGCAACGCGATCGACAGGACCGTCTTCTATCTCGACAACCTGGACGTCGCGAGCCAGCCATGGCCAATGCGCGCGGAGTAATGGAATGGGCGAGAAACCATACAGAGTGCACGTGGTCGTCGATCCATCGTATGCCGAACGCATTCGTGCTCTTCCAATCGACGAGCCTGTATGGATCGTGGATTCCGTGGGCAATCACCCTGTGATCCGATCCCTCTGGCAAGAACACGAGGGATTGGAGTCGGTTGGGGGCATAACGTCGTTTACGTTCGATCCTGCCGCCGGGCCGGAGGATTGGCTGATCGCAGAACTGGCGGTAATTGATCTGCATCATGGCGAGTTGTCGCATGATCCGCCCTACTCGATCCTCAATGTGATCGGTGTGCGATGGTCCGAGAGGATTCAACGCGAACTCGGCGGCCTTGGATTCGACCGGTGGCAGGCAACTCCCGAAGGATTCACGTGCACACGGGATGTCTCTGGCCGCTTCCGGTAAGAAACCGCCCACGGCCGCGCTCGGCCTGTGGGCCACCGAACGCCGTCATCATCCGAAGGCCAGTCCATCTTGTCTATTGCGATGCCTGAGATTCCGCGCAGGCATCGATCTTGAGATGTTCGCGATCCCAACCGAGGCTGGCCGCGACCGACTGTGAAAACTGCCAGGGCGCCGCAGTCTCCACGTGGAGTTGGACGCTCACACGCTCAGCCGCCATCGCAACCGCCTGCGGCGTGTCCAGGAACCGCAGCACGTTCAGAAACGTCGGGCCCTTGGCATGGGTTGGCGGCAGATCGACAAGGTCGAGCCTGCGGATGTCGCTATCGAAGAGCGAAGCGTACAGGGCGATCCCGGCCATATCGCCTTGTGCAGCGACCGTCACCGGCGTCCCGGCCGTGACGTCCAGCAATCTCAACGCCTGCACCGCCCGCCGCACGTCCCAGACCCGCATGCCGTCGGCCGTCTGGCCCAGGAGCATGAACCGCCGCCGGATCTGGATCTGTCTCTTCTGGTCGCCGCTCCACGCGTCCGGCCCGATCCCTCGCGGACAGAAGTATACCGCCGGGCACTTGTTCGTCTCCAGCGAGGCTCGCATGGCCTCGAACGCGGGCAGATTAGCCTCCGGAAGCGCGTACCCGCTCAACTGTCTCTCGAATCGGGTTCGCATAGCCGCCAGCCATTGAGTCCACCCGACCTCGTCCAGGATGTTCAGGCGGACGCTCGACGGGGTGCCGTCGCCTTTGGCGTTTTCCACGCAGAAGAGCATCAGGCGCACGTTCGACTGGCTCGTGAACTCGAAAGCCGTCAGACGCACGCCGAGCGCCTCTTCCGAGAAAACTCGATCGATATCGATCGGACCGGCTTCTGATTCCCCGGGCCAGCCGCGGAACGCCTTCTCGCGAAGCGATTTCATCCATCCATCGCGCAACGCCGTCCACTCCTGAGAAGTCTGCGGCACGGCGGGCGCAGACGCCACAGGGACGAACCGCTCCTGGATCTTGGTGTTGACTTGGTCGGCGGGAAGCTCGTCGAAGACCCGCAACTGCTCCGGTTCCAACAGCGGCACCGCGGGCTCGCTGATCACCGGGTTCTCACCCTTGAGAAACCGGTTGAACCAGACGAATGCGTGAATCCGCAGTTCCTGCGTGTCCTTGTGCGGTCCCTCGGTGATCTGGAGGCCCAGCTTGTCCTCGGCGCCGTACAGGCGATAGATGTCCCGCACTTTCTGGTGGACGCGGCAGACGCCGTCGAGGGGAAAAATCGTGTCTTTGTCGCTGTTGGAGATCAGCAGCGGCCTCGGCGCGACCAGGGCCGCGACCATCGGGTAATCCCACCGATAGGTGTTGACCATGAACATGCAGTCACAGTGGCCCTCGACGCAGCCATCGACGACGTGGTTCTGAAGATCCGTGATGCCGGCGACGGGGACGGCCGCCTTGATGCGGTCGTCGATCGCCGCGATCCACCAACTGTACGCGCCGCCGCCGGAGCGGCCGGTAACGCCGATACGACTCGCGTCCACTTCCTTGCGGGTCTCCAGATAGTCCAGCGCGCGAACGCAGTCCCAGGCCTCGACGCCGGCCGGCGTGTACCCCCGGCAGTTCCACCACCACATATTGTAACGGTACGTCCCATGGTGGATGCCCTGAATCTCTCCAAGCTGCACGGTGTCGATCGTCAGGCAGACGTATCCGTTGCGGGCGAACCACTCCCCGTGGTGCTGATAGGAGACCTTGTTGCCGTAGCTGACGCCGTCCTTCTTCACCTCGCCGTGCCCGCAGACGTAGAGGATCGCCGGCGCCGGTTTGTCCAGGTTCTTCGGAATGTACAGATTGGCGGTCACGTACAGCCCAGGCAGGGACTGGAAGTACAGGTTCTCCACGGTGAATCGTTCGTGATCAACGGTCCCTGTGACAACGGGATCGAGCGGCGTTTTCTCGGGGAAGGGATCCAGGCCGAGCATTTCGAGCAACTGCTGGCGGTAGACCACACGTCTGGCCTGCCAGTCTTCCAGCGTCTTGACTCCAGCCAGGCACTGGTTCTGCAGCCTGGCGGTTTCGGCCTGGAAATACGCCGCAAGCTGCCGATCCGCCGGACGCATCTCCTCTGTCGGCTTCTGACCGGCGCCGACGCCGCCCAAGAAACACAAGAACACAACCACCATCTTGATCGTTCTGCAGACGTTTGTCACCTTCGGATATGCTCTGTCCATGAAGTCCCTCTCAGGTCAATCGAAGAACCAGAAGATACAACACGCGCGCGGCGGTCAGCAGCACCACGAGGAAGCCGATGCCGCCGAGGATGTTCACCACAAGTGCATTTCGCCTGTCGCCCATGACGTCCTTGCGGTTGGCCAACCAGAGAATGGCGGCCGCCATCAGCGGATTGCCGATCACGGTTAAGGCCTGGCCGAAGATGATGGCGTCGACTTTCTTGACCGACGTGTGCAGCACGGTCATCGCCACGCCCATTCCAATCAGCAGCACGACGACCGTGAAGCGTCGCGGCCAGGCGTCGCTCATTTTTGCGGGCTTGCCCAGTCCATCGGCCAGAATCGTCCCGCCGATCATCGCGTTGATGACGAAGGGATTCATCGCCACCGCGAACAGGCCGACGGAAAAGAGCGCTCGCGTCGCCGGACCCAGGAGCGGCCCGAGTTGCGTCGCCAGCACGCTGATGTCGTTGGCCTGCTTGCCGCGGAGCATCGCGCCGCTGGTGATCATGATGATCGCGCTGATGCTCGTCAGAACCGTCACCCCGGCGATGGAATCGCCGATGCCTCGATTGTAGTCGGCGATCGTCCAGCCTTTCTCGCGGACGAGATTGCCCTGGAAGAAAGCCCCCGCCACGGAGAAGGTGGTGCCCAGCAGGGACGCGACCAGAACCATGGGGTCCACGATGCCCGTCGCGGCTCGCTTGGGCAGAGCGAGCGAGAGACCCTCCGGAATGCCGGGGATCAGGCCATGAAGGACGCTCGCCAAGTCAGGACGAATGACCAGCAGATTGATGAGGAAGCACGCGAGGATCACCGCAACCATGATCTTCATGACCCGTTCGAGGCCTTTGTAAACCTGACGAAGCGTGAAAATCGATCCGACGACCAAAGCGTTGAATACTATAAGAAGGCCCGTGCTCACGAGGTTCTGCGTCGCCTGACTCATCTCGGCGGGGTCGCCGAACAACCGCTTGACGCCGAGCGAGTCGAACGCGGCGGCCACCGCGAGGTTGTTCGAGAACTGAAAGGCCGCACAAGTCAGGCAGAGGGTGACGCCCATCAGCACCGCTACAGGACGGCCCAGGCGACCTGCGAGCAGCGTGCAGGGGGTCGCGCCGCCCACCACGCCGACGCGGGCGGCCATGGTCATGAACGTGCCCATCAGGACGCCGGTGACGAGCAGGAGCCAGAGCAGCTCGTAACCGTACCTGGCGCCGACGTTGGAGCTGATCAGCAGACTGCCCGGCCCGAACACGACGCAGGCGGTGATCAAGGCCGGTCCGATCGATCGCCACCAAGGGGGGCGGGTGACCACCACGGTGTTTGCTTCTCCCATAGGATTCCCTTCCGGCGCCCATGCCCTCGTCAGGACAGACACGGGGGCCCGCCCCTACACCTGTTCCGGCACGACAAACGGCTCGCGGTACGTCCCGCGGGCCAGCGCGTTGGCCTCATCCGCCAGGTCGCCCGTGAACCGCTCGGCCTGCGGGTCCATCGTCAGCCAGGGCCCCAGATTGCGGGGAGTCTGCCTGACGTCCACGCCGTTGACCAGCAGGTGCTCCTGGAACCGTTCGAAGGACTCGCCGAGGTCCCTGTTGCCCTCGAAACGCTCCACGATCCTGCCTCTGGCCGCTTCTTTGCCCAGGCGATACGAGACATTGCCCATGTGGCATAAGGCGGCGGACAGATGCCCTTCGAGGACATCGGCGTTCAGGTCGCTCACCTTGCGGCTGCGGACGGCCTGGATGAAATTCTCGTGATGCCCGGCCCCCTCGGTGAGCCGGAACTGTCTGATCTTCTTGCCGTCCTTGTCGTAGGCCCAGCCGCCGGCGAAGCAGCCGTTCTCGCACTCGACGATCACGCCGCCGTCGTTGACGCCCCGCAGGTTGTCCATCGCGGATTCGCCCTTGGCGCGGGGCAGGCCGCGAAGCTCGAACAGGATCGGCACGGGCTTGTAGTCGTAGAAAACGATCATCGTGTTCGGCGTCTCGCCGTCGTCGAGGTAGCCGAAACGGCCGCCCAGGCCGAGCACTCGCGGCGCCAGCTCCTGTTTGCCGGCGAACCATCGACAGAGGTCCATGTAGTGGATGCCGTTGTTGCCGAAGTCCCCGTCGCCGGTCGGCCAGACCCAGTGCCAGTCATAATGCAGGGTCTTTCGCATCAGGGGGGCCATGGGAGCCGGGCCGCACCAGAGGTTGTAGTCCACGGATTCCGGCACGGGCTGGGGACCATCCACCTTGCCGATGCTGTCGCGGCGGACGTAGACGAAGCCGCGGATCAGCGTCACTTTGCCGAGATTGCCCTGGTTGATGTAGTCGAGGGCCTCGCGAAGGCCGGTGTCGGACCGCCGCTGCATGCCGCTCTGGACGACGCGATTGTACTTGCGGGCCGCTTCGACCATCCGGCGGCCCTCCCAGATGTTGTGGCTGACCGGCTTCTCGACGTAGACGTCCTTGCCCGCCTGGCAGGCCCAGACGGTGACCAGCGCATGCCAATGATTGGGCGTCGCGGTGATCACCGCGTCGATGTTCTTGTCGTCGAGCAGCTTGCGATAGTCCACATACGCATCGACCTTCTCCTCCCGCTTGCCGAACTCGGCGGTTTCCCGGTCCAGGACGCTTCGGTCGGCGTCGCAGATCGCCACGACGCGCACGCCCGGGATCTTGCGGAACCAGTTGATGTGGTTGCGGCCCTGGTTGCGGATCCCCACCACGGCGACGCGGATGTCGTCATTGGCCCCCCGGGCCCGGGCGAATGGAACAGCCAGCGACATCCCGGCGACGGCGGAGGTTCTGATGAACTTGCGGCGGCTGATTGGGGCTTTCATGGGGCATCTCCTCGGCGGGGACTCTTCGTTTCCCAGGCGGACTTGGGTCGTCCCTTTGTGATGTCGTGCTTCGTCATGTGTGTACCTTCGTTCAAGGAGTCACATCGGACGAGGCTCATCGTAGCAGTCTCTCCGGCCCATGTCAAAGACTGCTTCAAGGGAAGCGCATGGAAGTGACGAGTGCCGCCAGCCGCGGCCCGGGCTATTTCTGGCCCGCCGGCTCGCTGGGCGAAGGTTGCGGGCCCTCGGGGGCCCTGTAGAGTTGCCCTTGTCCTCTGCCGCGGGGGCCCTGCGGCCCTCTGGGCCCCAAGCCCTGCCTGCCCGGCCCGCGGGGGAACTCCCCGGGCAGGCCCCGCAGCAGATCCCGCCATCGCTGTTGCTGGTCCGGGCTCAGCAGCGACGACATCTCCTCGTTCATGGCCTCCAACTCCGCGGCGATCTGTATCCGGCCCTGCTCGCGGATCTCTTCGAGCTTCTGCATGTGCTTGCGCAGCACCGGCCCGACCCGTTCGGCCTGCTCGCGGGACAGACGCAGCCTGGGCATGATCCGCTCGAGCATCATCTGATCGCCCCGCCCGCCGCCCGGAATCCGGCTTGATTCGGATCCAGGCAAAAGCAGGACCGCGGCGGCCGCTCCGAGGGTGAAGCCGGCAATCAAAATGATCAGTCCGAGAAAAGCCATACGCCAGCGATAAAGCCGCCGAAGCAGGACGGTCGGGCTGTCGGGATTCTCGATTGGGTTCATTGTGCTGCCCATGCTATCGTCTCGGCAATCTCGCTCAGGGGCTGCGCGGATCTCGTGTACAGCATAAACGCCGCGATCGCCGCAGGCACCGCGACTGCCGACGCTCCGGCGGCCAGCCACATCCACAGGCGTTCCGCGACCCCCAGCGGTATGGGCCGGTCCGTCGAGAGGATCCCCAGCACGCCGCACGCCACGTCAACCTGCGGGGGCCTCTCGTCACGGGCTCGCGCCGCCAACTGCTCGATCTTCTGTTCCCAGTTCATTGGTTCCACTCCAGCCCGCTGCGCTCCAGCAGCTTTTGCAGCCGCTTTCGAGCCCGCATCGTCTGCACCTTCACCATCGTCTTCGACCAGCCGGTCCGTCGGGCCGTCTCGACGACATCGCATTGCTCCAAATACCGCAGCGTGAGGACCAGTCTGTCTCGCGGGGACAGTTGCTCGAATACCCGGTGCAGCAACTCGGCCGCCTGGTCCGGCTCCAGCGATTGCAGGACCCCGTCGCCGTCGGTGGCCTTTTCCCACTCCCGGACGTCGAAGGGCTCCATGCGTTGCCGCCGGGCCTTCTCCTTCCAGTACCGATAGCCGACCCGCGTGGCGATCCGGGTGAGCCAGTGCTCGAACGGCGCCTCGGCTCGATAGCGATTCAGGCTCAGGTACGACTCCACGAACACATCCTGCACCAGTTCCTCATGCACCCCGCGATCGCGGCTGAACCGCCAGAGAATCCGCGACACGTGCTCCTGGTGCCGCTCGATGAGCCTGCGATACGCGTCTCCGTCGCCCTGCCCGGCCAGCCGGAGGTCGTCCGCGTCGGCCGACGTGCTCGCGGCGGATGGATCGGACCGCCCCGCCTGCATCGCGAGCATCACGAATCTCGCGATCTGCGCGATGGTCGCTCGGACCGCAACACCCGCCGAGATGGGAGGACACATAGCAATCATAGGACAGAAGCTATACCGGATCTCGGATCCATGCAAGTTCATTGCTCACGCGGCGCAAGATGCCGGCCCCACCGGTCGCAACCGACCTGCGGCGGGGCCGACACGCTCTGGGTGGTTTTGCATCATGGCCGCTGCGGCCCCAGGCCGGGGGCCATCTTCTCGCGGTAAGTCCGGATCTCCTCGCGGGTCAGCGCGCCGTCGTGGTTGGCGTCCATCTCATCGAAACGGTCTTCGATCGCAGGACCCGGTCGATTCCCCTGCCGTCCTGCAGGCGGCGTCATCACCGCGCCCGGCCCCTGGTTTCCTCGGGGGCCCCGCCCCATTCGAGGACCACGGTCCTGGTCCTGCTGGAAGCGTCGCCCGCCGGGACCGGCCAAACCGTTCTGCATTCCCGGTCCCCTCCCGCCACGGGGTCCCTGCCCGGCGTTCGCACACATCCGGTCGAACCGACCCGCCTGTTCCTCCGTCAGCACTTCCCTGATCGCCGCGACGGTGCGCTGCCTCGCATTGTCCACGATCTTGCGGATCTTCTGGACCTGGTCCTCGCTCAGACCCAATCGGTTCGCGAATTGTCGACCAAGCGGGGACTGTCCCAGCCCGGGGGCGTTCCATGCGCCGCGCCCGCCGGGGGCGAATCCGAAAGGACAGACAGCCGCGGAACCGTTCGATTCCGCCATGCGGCGGCCTCCGGCGGGCCCCTGGGCCCATCGGCTGTTCATCCCTTGTCCTCGTCCAAACCCCTGTCCTCGTCCCCTGCCGCCGCCCGGCTGTGCCATCGCTTGGCCGCTCAGAATGATCGCGATCGCGCCTGCCGCAACTGTGGTTGTCCATTTGGCGTTCATATCCGGCTCCTTTCACTTTGGCTTTGACCTGTTTCAAACCATCTGTGCCATGGCTCTTCTGACAGGACAGTGAAAGGAGGGTCGCCTCAGGTTACACCCCCACTGGAAATTCTTTGCCGGACGAACCCAGGACGCTGCGAGCCGTCCAGGAGCGTGGGTAGGATGGAGCGGAGTCCGATCCGCCGGCGCTAGGGCGGGTTTCCCGAGGCCATGCCGGCCACGGTGAATTTCAAGAAATCGCGTCTTCGCATTGCCATCCCACCTCAACCACAAGTCGGTCTCAATGCGGATTCGACTGGAGAAGGCCCATTTCGACCGCGCGTCGGAGCAGTTCAACGATGTTCGAGGCGTTCATCTTCTGCATCACGTGCCTGCGATGGACCTCGACTGTCCGCGGCGAACGATGCAGTTCGACGCCAATCTCTCGATTGCTCTTGCCGTCGAACAGCAGAAACAGCACCTTCAGTTCGGTCTGGGTCAGACTGCACTTCTCCAATGCGCTCTTTTTGCTGCCTTCGGTCAGCAGCGACTGGACCGCCAGGAGGAACGTGTCGCGTTCCAGGGGTTTCTCGATGAAGTCGGCGGCGCCCGCTTTCATGGCTCGTACGGCCAGGGGGACGTCCCCGTAGCCGGTGACCAGCAGCACCGGCAGCCACGGCAGACGTTCCTTGACCTCGAGGAGCAGATCGATCCCGCTCTTTTCGGGCATTCTCACATCGGTGATCAGCAGGTCGCACGATTCGCTGGCCAGGTAGGAAAGACACTCGCAGGCATTGTGGAAGCACAGCACGTTCAGGTCGGCCCGCTCCAGCGTCTTGGCGACGACCGAACACACTCTCGGCTCATCATCCACGAAAACCACTCGTGCAGATCCCATATGCTCCACCTCGGTGTTGTCGTTGCGTCTATTGTTCGACTGGCAGGGTGACGATGAAGGTCGTTCCCTTGCCGAATCGGCTGTCGACTCGAATGTGCCCGCCCGCCTGTGTTACGATCCGCTGGACAATACACAGACCCAGCCCGGTTCCCCCGGCGGCCTGTTTGGTTGTGAAGAACGGCTCGAAGACCCTTGCCATGTGCGAGGGAGGGATTCCCCCGCAGTCGTCGTCAAAACGGAGTTCGACTTCGCCTCGGCAGTGTTCTCCCACGATCCGCAGCCGCCGCTTGTCCAGCCCTTGTGCGGCATGGATGGCGTTCTGGGTCAGGGCGAAAAACACCTGGTCCATGTCCCGTTCGTTGGCGCGGATCGGGGGCAAGTCTTCGATTCCCTCTGCGATCAGGGTGATCCCGGCGGCGCGCGCGTCCTCATCCAGCAAACGGATCACCCGCCGGGCCGCCTCGTTCAGATCCACCGGCCCGACTTGCCGATCCGAGGTGTTTCTGGCGAACCCGCGGAACCGTTCGATGATGGCCGTCACGTGCGCGATCTCCGCGACTCCGTCGGCAAGATCGTTCAGCACCGTGGCCGAGGGACTCCCTTCCTCGATGGCCTTGATCGCGTTCTGCACAGACAGGCGGATCACCGTCAGCGGTTGGGTCAGTTCATGAGCGAACGTCGCGCTGAGCGTGCCCAGCGAAGCCAGGTGCTCGGTTCTCCTCATCTTCTCGCGGTAGGCCTCGAGATCTTTCTGTGCCGTCATCAGGTCATGCACATCGCGGGCAACCAGAAGCCCGGCGGTCACCCTGCCCTCAGCGTCCCGCAGAGGCGCGATCGTCGTGCCGTACCATCGCCGTTGGCCTGCGACACAGGACTGCGCAATCGAACCGTATGCCGAACCCGTGCGAACCACCTTTCGCACCGCCTCCGCCTGCCGGTCGGCGATCTCCTTGGGGAAAAGCTCCCACATCGTCTTGCCCGTGAAGTCCGAGGGCGCTCCGCCCAGGGCCCGAGCGGCGGTGCCGTTCATGAAGAGGAAGACACCTTGGTCATCGACGATCGCGATGGCCTCGCCCGCGTTCTCGACGACCGCACGGTACTTCTCCTGACTCGCTTGGAGTTCTTCCTGGAGCCGTCTGGATTCCATGACGTCCTTGCTGAAGATGGCGATTCGGCGGACATCTCCCGTCTCGTCGACCACGGGGTACATGCTTGTGTCCAGATGCCGGCCCGCGCGCATGTCCTCGAACCGCACGGCCTGCCGGGTGCGGACGACCTCCCGAATCTTGCTCTCCCGACTCACTCGCGTCTGGCTCGGGAGCAGATGCTCCCCCATGTACTGCATTCTGGCGCCGATCATCTCCTCCACGGTCTTTCCGAATCGCTCCGCGGCGGTCTCGTTCAACGTCAGAACGGTGCCTTCCGGATCGACCAGGAGGATCGATTCAGTCACTGCGTTCAGCAGCGCCCGCAGCATACCCTCGCCAGATTCTGGACCCTGAACGTTCTCGTCGCCCATCGCGTTCCCCAGACCAGTCGCCACCACCACATGATCAGCCCGGCCGCCCGGAGGCCGCCGGTGGTTCCCATCGGATCAAGGCCTCCATGCCGCCGATCGCCGGGATGCAGACTCCATCATAGAGCGTCGGCGGCGACGATTCAAGGGAAACCTCGCCGGTCGGGGATCGGTCTTCCGGGATGAGAGGTCCGACGATTCGTGGGCGGCCCGGGGGAATCAGTTCTCCGCGAGCGCGTCTTCGAGTTGTTGATCGGCTCGCTCCGGATCGACCGCCGGTATGCTGGGCGGGACCAGAGGCAGAAACAGCGTGAAAGTCGTGCCCTTGTCGACTTCGCTCTCGACTTCGATCCGGCCTCCGTGCGCGTTGACGATCTTGCTGACGATGGTCAGACCAAGCCCGGTCCCCTTGATCTCCTTGCCGGGCCGGTTCACGCGATAGAACCGGTCGAAGATCTTGGTGAGGTCCTCCTTGGGGATTCCGTAGCCGGTGTCGCGGACGCGCACCACCAAGTGCTCCGGTTCGCTGGACGCGGACATGAGGACACGCCCCCCCTGCGGCGTGAACTTGATCGCGTTGCTGACCAGGTTGATCAGGACCTGGAGGATCCGGTCATTGTCGTATACCGCCGTCGGCAGATTGCTCGGGAGCTCCACCGCGAGGTGCACCCCGCTCTTGGCGGCATTGGGCTGCATCGTGTTGTAGACCTCGTTGACCGCCGCTGCGATCGAGTTGGGTTGCATATTGAGCTTCATCTTGCCGGCGTTGAGCTTCTGGAAGTCCAGCACGTCGTCGATGAGTCTGGAGAGCCGATCGATGTTTCGCTTGGCGATGTCCAGAAAGTGCCTTTGGTCCTTGTTGATCCGGCCGGCGACCCCATCCAGGACGATGATCACGGCCTCTTTCATGGAACTCAAGGGCGTGCGGAGCTCGTGGGAGACGGTCGAGATGAACTGTGCCTTCATCTCCATCGTCCGCTGGAGCTCCTCTTCGGCCCGCTTGCGGCCTGTGATGTCGTTCATCGCGATCAGAACGTGCTTGCTCCCATCGATGTTGACGGGTTCGACACTGACCGCCAACCATGGCCGGCTCTTCTCGTCGTCGCCTTGCATCAACTGCAGTTCCATGCCACGGATGGATTCGTCCGAAACGAGCGCCTTGTGAACCATGTTTCGAAGCTGGCAGCCGTCGCAGGATCGGCCTGTGCCGGGACTGTCGACGAGCGCGGCGGCGTGGACGCAACTGAGAGTCTGACAGGCGTCGCATCCGATGATGTTCGCGTATCCCTTGCCCGACATCTGGCGAATGACGTCGTTGGCTCGGGTCACCTTCATATGGTCATTGACGAGCAGCATTCCCAGCGGAGTCGCGTCGAAGATCGCCTCCAGGTTCTTCTGCTTGCGGTTGAGGATCTCATGAACCCGGCGGGTCTCGGTCACGTCGACCAGGGACACCATCAGGCACATGGGCTTGCCGGTCCCGTCTCGCACGGTGCTGGCCGAGATTTGCGCGACGAAATCCGAACCATCGCTTCGGCGGGCTTCCAGATCCCCGTTCCAGGTCCCCTCCTTGAACGCAGACTCGAAGGCGCGCAGTGCCTCGGCGGGAGATTTGATGAGGTCCGCCACCGGTTTGCCGAGGATCTCGCTCTCCGAGGCATAGCCCCACATTCGCAGCGCCGACGGGTTGGCGAAGGCCAGCTTGTTGTCGAGATCGACGAAGACAATACCGCTGGCGGCGCTGTTCACAGCGCTGTCTTTGAGCCGCAGGGCCTCCTGGACCCGTTCCGCGGTCGCCCTGGCCTCATTGGCATCCTCGGCCAGGCTCAGAGCGGCTTCCCTCTGTTGACGCAGCGCCTGATTGGCCCGGTTGAGCTCCTGGGCCCACTTGAGCAGGTCGGATTCGTGGGCGCTGCTCTGGATCCGCTCCAGACCGATCTCGGCCAACAACTGGGCACAGGTGGTCAGGTATTGGAGGACGCTGGCCAGTCTCTCTCGCGGGATCACGGGAACGCGCGATAGCGCGTCCATATAAGCGGCTTCGTCAAAACCGAATTCTCTGGACTGCCGGCGGAAAGCCTCTTCGTCCGGCGGCTCCAGGAGAAACTGGCCGATGAACACGTTGCCGACATGCCGGCCTGCGATGATGATGGGAGACGCGGCGTCCGTCAGTCCGTTGTGGCATCGATAGAGAGAGAACTTCTCCCCCGCTTCGAGCTGGCAGGCGAGCTGTGTGTCGCTCTCGACGCATCGGGCGCACGTTCGGTCGTTCTTTCGATGGAAATCCGTGCAGATTCGCTGCCAGCGGGCTTGCAGGAACACGTTTCCCTTCGGATCAACGATCGCCGCTGCGACGCCGACCGTGTCGCAGAAGCTGTTCAGGAACTCCTGCATGCGGGTCGGGGACAGGAGGTCCGCCAAGGTGTATTCGCTGTGGGGCTCGGGTTTCGCATGCAGAGCCGCCCCATTCTGATCTGCCGCGTCAGCCTGAGACGCCGAGGCGTTCTCTTCCTGCAACGCGATGTAGGGCGCCGGTTGGCCCAATGCGATGGCCAGTTCATTGACTTTGTGTTTGAGTTCGACGATGCGGAGCTCTCGAGTCGTCGCGAGCCGGTTGAACCGCTCGATCTCGCGGACGTGGTGCCGCAAGGCCTCTTCCGCGGTCTTGCGCTCAGTGATGTCGATGTCGGCGCCGCGGTACCCGATCAGTCTGCCGCTCTCGTCGAGGATCGGCACGCCGCTGCGCAGCAGCCACACCACGTTCCCGTTCTTGGCGATGGCACGCAGTTGGAGGTCGGCAAACACGTCGCGACGTTTGCAGATCTCCCGACTCTCCGCAATCAGACGCTCGGCGTCCTGCGGATGAAAGAAATCACTCATGCGCCGCTTGCCGAGGACCTCCTCGACCTTGTATCCGAGAATTCGTTCGACCACGGGACTGGCGTAGGTGTACACGCCGTCGTTGTCCACCTCCCAGATCCACTCGCGGGCGTTCTCCGCGACCTGGCGGAACCGCCGCTCGGATCGGCGCAACGCCTCCTCCATCTGTTTGCGTTCGGTGATGTCGCGGATCACGCCGATGGACCCTGTGACGCCTCCCTCGGAATCATACACGACGCTCAGCGAAATGTCGACCTCGATGACTTCGCCGTTGGCGCAGGTCATGCGGGTCTCCAGATGATGCTGCATGCCCTTGCGGCGAACACTCAGGGCACGGATCTTCTGCCATTCGGACTCCGGATACAACGTCTTGATGTGCCGCCCGCGGAGTTGCTCTTCTCCCATGCCCAGGAGATGTTCCGTGAACTTGTTCCACGAGATCAGCCGCTCTTCCGCGTCAACCATCATGATCGCCACGGCGGAGTTCTCGAAGATCGTGCGGTATCGCAATTCGGCCGCCTGCAACTGGCGTTCGACCTTCTTCCGCTCCAAGGCGTAGCGGATGGCCCGCATGAGCAGGACGGCGTCCACCTGGCCCTTCATCAGATAGTCCTGAACGCCGAGCTGCACCGCCTGCGTGGCCGTGTTCTCGTCGTTCAGGCCGCTGAGCACGATGATGGGCACGTGCGGAGCATGCATCTGAAGGCGGCTGACCGAGTCCATCCCCTGGCTGTCGGGCAGGCCCAGATCGAGCAGGATGATGTCGAACGCTTGCTCCTTCAGCAGGGTCAGCGCCGCGGCCAGCCGGTCGGCGTGCCGCACGTCGTAGGCGCCGAGCGTCGACTGCGAGAGCAGGCGCTCGAGCAACTTGCGATCGATGACGTCGTCTTCGATAATCAGAATTCGCAACGGGCTGGACATCGCCTATGCGTCCTCCTTCCAACGGGTTCTCCGGCCCTCTCCCCTGGGCCGGCGTCACATCCCCTTCTTGTCCTTCAAGACCGCGTGGATCTTGTCCATGAGTTGCGCGAAATCGAACGGCTTGGTCACGTAGTCGGAAATCCCCCGGGACGACGCCGCGGCAATGTCCTGCGGCTCGCACCTGGCCGTGAGCATGATCACCGGCGTGTGCTGGAGGGAAGGATCCGCTCGGAGGTGTTCCAGCATCTGGTGGCCGTTCATTCCCGGCATGTTCGTGTCCAGCAGGATCAGGTCCGGTTTCTCCGCCGCGGCGCGGTCCAGGCCCTCCTGGCCGTTCGACGCCGTCACCACGTTGCAGTTGGCGAACTTCAACCGGTACTCGACCGTGCTGACCAGATCCGGCTCGTCGTCCACCACGAGGATCTTGATCCGATCGGTCTTTTTCTTTGTTTTGAACAATCCCAGCATGTGAGCTTCTCCTTTGACAGTGGATTACTGATCCGAAGTCTTGTCCTTTGCGCCTGCCGCATCGCCGTTGCCGGGCTCCGCCTTCCGCGAGGACAGCAACGACAACCCGTGGAGTTCTCCGCGTGCCGCCGCGACGGCCGGAGGGATGGGCTCGTCCCGGTGCAGGTGCGGGGACAGAAGCACCACCAACTCGGAGCGGTTCGTCACCGTGGCGGTGCTGCGGAACAACAGGCCGATCAACGGCAGATCGCCCAGGATCGGGACCTGACTGACCGACTGGGTCTTCTCGATGCGCCGCAGGCCGCCGATGACGATCGTCTGGCCGTCCTGGAGCAACAGCGCCGTGGTCGCATGCCGCGTGTCGACCACCGGCACACCTTTGGCGCTTTCGCCGGTCCGGACGTTCTGCTCGGCGTCGACGTTGAGGAAGATGTTGTTCCCGTCGGTGACGACTGCCGAGACCTGGAGGCTGACGCCCACTTCCTTGAACTGCGTGGTCGTCAGCGCCCCGGCGCCGCCCTGGGCCGTGTCCATCACCTCTTCGTACGGGATCTCCTCGACCGCCTTGATCGTGGCCGACTGGCCGCTGACCACCAGCGTGCTCGGGCTGGCCAGGATCTCCACGTTCCGCTTCTGCTGCAGGGTGTGCAGAACGTGGCGGATCGTCCCGCTGACCAGACTGAAATCCCCCCCGGCGCCCACCGTGTTGAACACCGTCGCATTACCGATCGTGTCCGTGTCCGAGGGGGTCGACCGGAGCCGTTGGCTCGTCATGTTCTGCCGGTACACCACGTCGTACTGATCGCTCGAGAGCAGGTCCCAGTTGACGCCGATTTCCGTGTCGTCGCGCAACTGCACGTCCAGGATCACGACCTCGACCATGATCTGACGCGGAGTCTGGTCGATCTTCTTCACCTCGGCCATGATCTTGGCGAGATTCTCGGGCGTATCGCAGACGACGACCGAGTTGTTCTTCTCGTTGATGGCCGCCGTTCCGTGCTGCGTGACCATCCGATCCAGGACGCTCTTGAGACTCTTGGCCTCGAGGAACTTCAGGACGATCGTCTCCATCGCCAGGTCCGGCCGCTCGGCCGGCACGGCCGCCTCTGTGACCGCGGGAGGCTCGGGCTGCGGCTGCGTCAGGAGCGCCGCGAAGGGGTTCTTCGCCGTCTCCACGTCCCCCGATCTGCTCTGGCCGTTGGCGGCGACTGTGGTCATGGCCACGGCGCACAACAGCACGAAATCTCGAAGGGAACTGCTCATTGGGGAAGTTCTCCAGGTTGCATAAGAATATAGATGGTCAGGCTCAGTCTGCATTCCAGGCGTCCGCTCCGGGGATCCGCCAGAGTCATGTGGCAGGAGTCCACCCAGGTTTTCCGACGCACCTGTTGCAACGCTTGCAGGAGCGAGACAATCTCTTCGTAGGATCCCGCCACCGTCATATCCGCATGAGCGGCTTCGACGATTGCGACTGCGTTCGGGTCTTCGCTTCTCTTGTCGTCCCGGTCCTGCGTGAAGGCCGCCTCGGTCATTACGCATCCGGTCGTCTCGACGAGAGTCTGGAGGTCGTGGAAGAACGATTTGGACTCCTCCGGCCTGAAGAGCCCGTCCTCCACCTGTCTCAACTCGCCGCGCAGTGCCCGCATCTTGGCCAGTTTCTCGTCAAGACTCCCGGCAACCGTGTCGACCGTCTCCGCCATCCTGCCCATGACGGGCTCGAGCCGCTGCATGGCATGCAGATAGCCGACATGGGGCGAAATGACCCAGTTGTAAAGCGCTACGGCGGCGATGACGAACGGAGTCGCCGCCACGGCATAGCGTCGCGAGACAGAAGACTGGCTCTTAGGATCCTTGGCCACGATCGTATTCCTGTTCCTTCGATTTCAGCACACAGTTGATCTCGTATTCCACGGCATCCGAAGTTGCCTGCATCCGCTGCAGGCGGGCGAGCTGGACCGACGCGAACGGCGTCCCGTTGTCCAGACGCTGCACGAACCCCCTGGCGTGGCCGTGCGACAGGGCTACCCCTTTGAGCCGAAGGGTTTCGCTGTCGCGGCAGTCGATCTGCGTCAGGCAGACCCCTTCCGGAGCCGCCCGGCCGATCGATCGCAGCATGGCGGGCCAATCCGTTTGCGGTCTCGAACGGACCGCTTCCAGGCCGGCCAATTGGCGAGTCATCCGGTCGATTTCGGCGTCGATGAATCGGTCTTCAGCGATCATCGCCGGCATGGTGTCGAGCCGTCCCGCAATTCGATTCTGTTCGATACGCCGGCCCATCGCGATGCTCGCTCGGGTCAGAAGCTCAACGAACAGGAAAACCGCCAAAAGGCCCACGGCCGCCGCGTTGGCCGCGATCAGGCCCCGCCGCGAAGACCGCCGGGATTGGACCACCTCTTCTGGAGTCAGGTCGATTCGGAGCTCATCGCCCTCCATGTCCAGGAGTCTGAGGGCCGCCCCGACGGCCGGTAATGAAGCCGTCGGCGGTTTCTTGCTGATTCCCGGCAATCCCTCCGGAAGATCCTGACAGTCGAGGACCTGCAGCGTTTTGACGGCGGGCTCCAGGGCCGGCAGGTTCGCGAGCTGTTCTTTGGTGAATGCGGTCTCGCGTATGACCAGCTTCGCCTGCCACGGGGATGGCTCGCCCCGAGCGTCGGTGCGGGAGTATCGCAGGACTGCGTTCAGTTCCTCGCACAGCCAGGCACGGAGCAATTCCGGCGTGTCCATGCCGGCCGGCGTTTCTCGGTGCCTGACGAAGTCCAGAATGCCGTTCGTGAACAGGCACAGGACCAGATTCGTGCGGGTCAGCATCGCAATCAGCGAAGAGCCGCGTCGCATCCCCTTGTCTGCCAGCAGCAGTGCCCTGACACAGGCCAGAACGGAAGGCTCGACCGCCGCGATCCATGTTCCGGAAGCGCGGCAGATCCCCAGCGTCTCGCTAACCTCTGTGGCGTCCGCGACCACGGTCAGCAGTCGTTTCCGCGAGCTCGAACCGATTCCAACGCCGCAGAAATCCGACGACATTTGCCGTCCGGACATGGCGACGTACTGCTTGAGCTCTCCCTCCACGAACTCGCCGATGTTGGCAGGCATCTGCTTGGGCAGATCCAGCAGCCGCAGAATCGCCGAGCGGGCCGGGGTCGCCACCGCAGTCTGGATGCCGCGAGTCATGGCCCGTCGTCCGAGTTTGCGGAGAACGCGCGACAGGATCCTGCCTGGCGTCCGAGTCCGCCCTTTGTCCTGTTCTCCAGGCAGGTCCTCCGTCGCGCCGGCGACAATCCGGATGCCCTGGTCGGTCTTCTCGACCAGCGCGACACTGATCGTCCGGTCGCCGACATCGATGCCCAAAGCTGTCTTTGTGCCACGTTTCATGGATTGATCCGCAATTCATCGATCCGAATCAGATGCGGCGGCCCGTCCGGTGAAACCGCGACATCCGCTTCCATACGGGCCGAGAAGCCATCCAATGTCGTCGCGGCCGACGCGATCGTCCCATCCTGGATCGTCACGGTGTAAGTGCCCTGGCCGAAGGGCTGGTTCGTAATTCCTTCCGTCCAGTGGGAATTGGCGCGCAGGCGGGCCAGGGCGTCATTGAGCCCCGCCTCGGCCACGGCCAGGGCCTGGACCTCGTGAATGTGGTTCTGCATCAGTTGGATCTCCTCGGCGTTGACCTGGAGGTGTCCCATGACCGTGGCGGCCAGAAGCGCCACGAGGACCACGACGATCAACAGGACCGAGCCGGATTGTGCGCGTCGTACTTGCATGGCATCATGCTCACGGTCCGAAGGCCGCGGCGCCTCCCGTTACAGTGACATCGACTTTCGCATAGTCCGTGCAGAGCATATTCTCCTCCGTACCCCATTTCCTGTCATTGGAGACGATCAGCAGCACGACGGTCTTTCCCGTGGCGCCTCCCAGGTATTTGGCTGCGGGACTCGCGCCCGATCCCGCGAGTGTGACTTCCTCCTCCGTGTCGGCCGACGTCTGGATCCGTTCATACGCAGAGGCGCCGTAGTTCCAGAGATAGAGGGTTGCCCCGTCCATTGCTCCGGCCTGTGCATTGCGGCCACGACCGATCCAGGCGACCGCGATCACGCCGACATCCGCCGGCTCCTGATCGATTGCGAATGTCATGCGAACCTGCGCGAACTGGGAGTCGTCGCCCACGCTCAAGACATGCGATTTTCCATCGCGGAGGGCGATCAATGCCCACTGATCGGATTCGACCGGCAAGGCCGGCACGGCGGACTGGTCGGGAATCTGTGATTCGGCCTGGTCGGCAAAAGCGACGCAGTCCTTCCCCGGCGTGCGTGTCCCGAAATCACAGGTGACGACGACCTCTTTTTCGTGCGTTGCGGCGCGGAGGCAACAGGCTCCCCGGACGGTTCTGGCTCGTGCCAGAGAACCGCTGCTTGGCAGCCGAGCCTCCCACGTCACCAGACGCACCGCGCCGGGCAGATCCGTCGGATGGTCCATGTCGTCGTCGTCATAACACACGAACCGCAGCGAATCCAACGGTCCGACGAACTCCTTCAGATCGTCCACCGGGCCGAACCGAACCCACCCGTCTTCCGCCAGATCGCACCGGTGAACCACACCGTTGGCGGTCTCGAACTGGATGTAGCCGTCGTCGCTCGTGTCGTCGCTGACCGCCGTGATCCGTTTCGCAGCAGCCAGGCTGCGACAGAGCTGCTCGTTGAGCACCCGGGCGTTCTGGACCATCTCCAGGCCGGCCCACCGCGCGTCGGCGCTGTTGCGGATCGCCGCAAACAACGGCATTACCGCGGCGAACACGACCGCGACAATCGCGACCGCGACCGTCAGTTCCACCAGCGTGGTTCCGCGGCGATCAATCACCCTGTCTTTCACACATCGCATTCTCTGCGCACTCCAAGACAACTCACATGGGGGTTTTCGGCACAATCGGGGGTCACCATTATTGCGTTCGGCCCGCGATGTTGGCGGGAGGACCGCGGCCTTGTGCCTCAGAGGAAACAGTCCGGGCAGAGGCCGCTCCGCCGTTCTTATGGGGCCGCTCTCATCGATGTGCTCTGCACGGTGACGGATTCCGACGGCAGTGTCTGATAACTCTTCTAGCTCTTCGTGAATTCTGCGGAACGCCCCGGCCACCGCCTCGCCAATGCAGTGGACAGGCTGACCTCCACTTCGCCGGTCCCCAGAGCGCCGTCGCCGTTGAGATCGAGCCCCACCCCCACGGTGACTGTTCGAAGCGAAGGGTCCTGGTCGTCGATCACGGTGCACAAGAAGCCGTCGCCGAGAGGCGCGGACACCACGGCATAGGATTCATCATAGTGATAGAGCGACCGCGTTCGGAGCCGCTCCAGTTCCCGCTGGGCCAGAAGAAGGCTCCAGCTCTTGCGTTCAATGACGCGGTCCATCCCGTGTGCGGCGCTGATTGCCTTCAGCAGGGGGACGATGGAAACCAATAGGAGAGCGGAGGCGACGACCGCTTCGGTCAGCGTCACCCCGGCGCATCGCGAGGCCCTGCTTCTCGTCAATTTGGCTGTCGGGTCCATTGAACCGCTCCCGTGGCCGGCACGATCTCCACCTGGTACGCGCGCCCCTCTGCGGCGACGTTCAGGCTTGTATCGCTTGTGCTGCTCAGATTGCCGAGAGGGCCGAACTCGAATCGTTGCCCCCCCTTGCAGCGGACGTCGTCAGGAATCCTGCCCGTGGCAATCACCTTGGAATCATGGAGATCGACGATCTCGTATCCTTCGTAGGGGCTCCCGCCAATCATGACCAGGGCAAACCCCTTGGGATTGCGGGCCGCATGGAGGATGGCCTCGGCACGGGTACGTCGGAGATCCGTGCCAATCTGCCGGACCGCCGCATCCCCTCGGACCCCGCCCACCGCGGCAAAGTTGATCCGGGGCACCGCCACGGCAGCCAGGATCGAGAGGATCAACACGACGGTGAGGACCTCTACGAGTGTGTGTCCTTGTGCGGAGGAGTTGGCACGCCTCGACGTTCTCGATCGCGTTGATTTCGCGCGGTGGTTCATAGATATGGCAACGGATGGCCGCCTGGGCGACCATCCGTTCTCGAGTCATTCGACAGTCGACGACGCGGAGAATCCCGACTCCGCCCGGTTGGCGTCAATGGGTGTGAGGCGCGACCCGATGCGTCGTCGTGCTGTATTGATACTTCGTGCCGAACGGGCAGGTCGGAACGCCGTCCGGGAAGTAGTTCGGATCCGTCGTGACCAGGTTCAGCCGCGACGGCCACTTGTTCTCGTTGGCGTAATACAATTCAATCTGCGAGTTCAGCAGATCCACATTCGTCTCGCATGCCCGGATCTTGGCATTGGTCGCGCCGCTGATCATCCGGGGAACCGCGATCGCTGCCAGCGCTCCCAGAATCATCACCACAACCAGGAGCTCCACCAAGGTAAATGCCTTCTTGCTGTGCATCATGTCCTCCTTACTGTTCCGTTTACCATGAGAGTTCACGTTTCCTATCGACAGGAAGACGCGGCGACTTTATTTGTCGTCCGGTGCGATCACTTCAGACACGCCATATAGTCGAACATCGGCAGATACACGCCCATCAGGATCAGGCCGATCACCATGCCCATCAGGATGGTTAATGTCGGTTCGAGCTTCACGAGCAAGGACGTCGCCAGCCGATCCGCGTCCCTGTCGAGCAGATCGGAAGCCTTGGTGAGCATTTCCGGAAGAATGCCCGCCTCCTCGCCCGAGGCCGCCAATTGAATCACCATCGGAGGGAAGATCTCGTGAACGCGCAGCGATTTGGCGACGGGGTTCCCTGTGCGAATGGCCTGCTGGAGGTCGGCCGTGATTCGCGACATCTCCTCGTTGCGAGCCACCTTTCCGGCAGACTCCAGGGCGTCGATAATGGGAACTCCGACGGAAATCATCATGCCGAATGTCCGGATAAACTGCGACACCAGGACCAGCCGGCTGAGACGGCCGATCAGCGGAAGCCGCATCTTGAGGCGGTCCCACCGTGGACGCACCGCGGGCATCTTCAGGAGACGCCGGACCCCAAGCGCCGCCCCCGCGGCCCCCGGCGTCAGGAGCCACCACCACGAACGGAGAACGCCGCTGACGGCGACCAGCACCTGGGTCGGGCCGGGCAGCTCGACGTGAAGCCGACGGTACAGTTGCGAGAACATCGGCACCACGAAGATCAGCAGGGAGATCACCACGAGCGAACAGACCAGGCCCACCACCATCGGATAGATGAACGCGGCCCGTGTCTTCTCGTGGAGTTCCAGCCGTTTCTCCAGGTACCGGGCGCTGGCTTCGAGCGACTGGGTGAGTTTGCCCGCCGATTCGCCGGCGTCGATCATTCCGAGGAAGAAGTCCGAGAAGACGCTCCGGTGTTCTTCGAACGCGGCCTTCAGGCTCGATCCCGACTCCACTCGTCGGCGGACATCGCTCAAGACGCCCTGAAATGCGGGATTGTCCGTCTGTTGCTCCAGGATCTCCAGGCAGCTCGTGATCGACAGCCCCGCGGAGTACATGCCTGCGAACTTGTATGCGAAGGAGGCGACGTCGCGCTGGCGGATCCGCCCGCGCGACCGCGCGGGGCCCCGTTGCCGCCGGGCCTGGATCAACTCGTAACCGAGCTTGACCAGTTCGCGGCGGAGCGCCTGCACGCTCTCGACGTTCGTGTAGACGCTGTTCACCTCGTTGCCCGCAGCGTCCCGTGCTGTGTATTCGTAGGCAGCCATCAGCCGTTCTTCAAGTCCACCACACGCATCAGTTCCTCGACCGTCGTCACGCCCCGGATCACTTCATCCAGCGCGCTGTCTCGCAGCACGCGCATCCCTTCCTGCACCGCCTGATCCTTGATGGGAGCGTCGCCGGCTCCGTCCAGAATCATCCGCCGGATCTTCGGCGAAACCGGGAGAATCTCGTAGATCGCCTTGCGTCCTTTGTATCCGGTCTGATAACAGTAGTGGCACCCCGCCCCGCGGACCAGGCGGTTCTCGTCCCCGGGATTCAGGTGCCCCTCGAGCAGTTCCCGCGCGTGCACGTCGGGTTCGCACGGCCCCTTGCACCGCGGACAAACCACGCGGATCAGACGCTGGGCGACCGCGCCCAGCAGGGCCGAGGCCACCAGAAACGGCGGAATCCCGATGTTGACCAGACGCGACACCGCTCCGGCGGCGTCGTTCGTGTGCAGCGTGCTGAGGACCAGATGCCCCGTCAGAGCCGCGCTGATCGCGATCTCCGCGGTCTCCAGATCGCGAATCTCGCCGATCAGGATGATGTCGGGGTCCTGCCGCAGGATGCTCCGCAGCGCGGAGGCGAACGTCAGGCCCGCCACGGGCTTGACCTGCACCTGCGTGATCCCCGGCAGGCGGTATTCGACAGGGTCCTCGACTGTCACGATGTTCCGTTCGGGCGTGTTGACGAGCTGCAGCACGGAATAGAGCGTCGTGGTCTTGCCGCTGCCGGTCGGCCCGGTCAAGAGGAGCATGCCGTACGGATTAGCCGCCAGCTCGCGGAACTTGCGGTTGTCCTCCGGCGAGGTCACCACCTCGTCCAGCGACCACCGGCTGGCGTTCTTGTCCAAGATGCGAAGCACGATCTTCTCGCCCCCCACCGACGGCAGGGACGACACGCGGAGGTCGTATTCCTGCCCCTCGTGGCGAAGGGTGATGTGCCCATCCTGGGGGATTCGCTTCTCGGAGATGTCCATCTGGGCCAGGATCTTGAGGTGCGAAATCACCTCGGCCTGGGCGGAGATCGGGACCTCCACCGCGCGACGGAGCATGCCGTCCACGCGGTATCGGACCCGCAGCTCGTTCGTCTGAGGCTCCAGGTGGATGTCGCTGGACCTCGCGTCGATCGCGCCGCGGACGATCGATGCGACCAGCTTCGTGATCGGATCATCGCCGGCGCCGAATCCACCTGCGTGAGATTCCTCCCCTTCTTGCGGCCCCTGACCTGCATCTTTCTTGAGCCGCATGGAGGCGATGGCCTGCTTGGTGACGGTGCTCACGTCGAAATGAAAATGGATCGCCTGCTGAACGGCGTGCGGCGTGGCCGCCACGGGCGTCACCCGGTAGCCGGTCTTGAGCTCGATCTCGTCGCGGGCCCGCAGATCCAGCGGCGAACTCATCGCCACGAACAACTGCTGGCCTTCGCGTTTGAACGGAATCGCGCTGTGCCGGTTCGCCAGCTCGTGCGAGATCAGATGCGCGATGATCGGATCGATCATCTCCGGCGAGAGATTCACGAACTCGAACTTGTTGACCGCCGCGACCGCCCGCGCGAGCTGTTCCTCGTCGACGAGCTTTTCCCGTTTGAGCAGCGTCAACAGACTCTCGCCGCTCTGCTTGCGTTTCTCGGTCAGAGCCTCGATCTCGGCGGGCGAGACCGCCTTCTCCTCCAAGAGGAAGGCTATTATCGGGTCGTGGTCACTCACAGCGTATCTCCTGGGCACCATGCCACCGGGGGGTTATCGACCAATCCGCGGGGACACCTTAGATTGACGGGGGGCGATTTATGCTTTACGATTCCTCTGTGGACGCTCGAATCGATGAACCCGGCGAATGATGGAGATGGGATCATGACGAGATGGACAGGGCTGATACTGTGCGTGGCGGCGATGGCGTTGTGCGGGTGCCAGGCCGCGACGTCTGGCGACCCGTTGCAAGTCCGGGATTTGTTCAACGGCAAGGACCTCTCCGGCTGGATCAACGTCAACACTGCGCCGGACACCTGGACCGTCAAGGACGGCACGCTGGTCTGCAAGGGGCAGCCGATCGGGATTCTCAGGACCGAACGCCAGTACGAGAACTTCGTCCTGGAACTCGAATGGAAGCACCTCCAGGCCGCCGGCAACTCCGGCGTCTTCGTCTGGAGCCAGGGTCGCCCGCCGCAAGGCCAGCAGTTGCCCGTAGGCGTCGAGGTGCAAATCCTGGAATTGGAGTGGGCGGTGCAGAACAACCAGACCGACGCTTACGTCCACGGCGAGATCTTCGGCACAGGGGATGTCAAGATCCAGCCCGATAATCCCCGCAACGTCCGCAG
>JAAYVJ010000145.1 GCA_012517265.1 Planctomycetota bacterium
CTGGGGGTCGTCGTGTTCCGCAAGGACCTCAAGGCCGAGGCCGAGCAACAGCAACACGCGATCGAATGATGAATCCAGCTTGAAGCAGGAAGTCTGAAGTCCGAAAGCCCGGAGAGCTTGCGATCCGCCGCGAGTGCTTCGGACTTCCAACTTCGCAGTTGAGACTCCCACGACAGGAGAACCCCGTTCGAACGGTGGGGGCAGGTTATGCGCGTCCGTAGGCGGCGGTGAGTCTCCGCAGCTTCTCCGCCAGTCGCGGCGTGGTCTGGCCGGGGCGCATCCGCCATCGCCAGTTCCCCTTGGGGCTGGCCGGGAGATTCATCCTGGCCGCGGCGCCTAAACCGAGCACGTCCTGCATCGGAACGATGGCGATCTTCGCCACCGAAGCCATGGCCAGGCGCATCAGCTCCCAGGGGACCTGCGACGCCGGGACCTTGTGCCCGAGGTAGTCGAACAGATTCCGCCGGGTCTGCGGACCAGCGTCCTTCTCGAACCAGCCGCGGGTCGTGTTGTTGTCGTGCGTGCCGGTGTAGACGATGAGGTTCTCGGTGTAGTTGTGCGGCAGGTAGGGATTGCGGGCCGGGTCCCCGTCGAAGGCGAAATGCAGCACGACGATGCGGGGGAAGTTGTTCCTGGCGACGGCCTCGCGGACGTCGGCGGTGATGAACCCGAGGTCCTCGGCGAAGATCGCGCCGAACGGGATCTGCCGGAAGAGTTCGCCGAAAAACGCCTCGTGCGGAACCTGCACCCACTTGCCTCGCATGGCGGTCTTGTGGCCGGCGGGCACCTCCCAATAGGCGACCAACCCGCGGAAGTGGTCGATGCGGACGAAGTCGAACAGCGTCAGATTGTGCTTCATCCGCCGCACCCACCAGGCGAAGCGGGTCTCTTCGAGCCGCTTCCAGTCGTAGACCGGGTTGCCCCAGAGTTGGCCGGTCCTGCTGAAGTAGTCCGGCGGCACCCCGGCGACGAAATGCGGCCGTTTGTCCCGCGTCAGCTTGAACAGATCCGGATGCGACCAGACGTCGGCGCTGTCGTAGGCGACGTAGATCGGAATGTCGCCGGTCACCTGGATGCCCCGCTCGTTGCAGTATCGCTTGAGCGCCAGGTACTGCCGGTAGAAGGCATACTGGAGAAAACGCTCCCGCTCGATCGGCTCGCTCAGCTCCTGCGCGGCCCGTTCCAGGTCCCCGGCCTTGCGATCCCGCAGGCCGGCCGGCCAATCGCGCCAGAGCCGGCCTTGGAACCGGGCTCTGGCCGCCGTGAACATCGCGAACGGCTCCAGCCACTCGTGGGAGTCCCGCACGAACGCCTCGTAGTCCCCCGGCTTGGGGCCGCTCTGAAACCTGGCGAACGCCGCGTCGAGCAGCTTGCCCTTCCAGGCCGCCACCTTGGCGTAGTCCACCGCGTCCGCGGCGAACCGCGGCACGTCGGACAAGTCCGCCCTGCGCAGAAACCCGTCACGATACAGCAGGTCGGGACTGATCAGCAGCGGGTCGCCCGCGAACGCCGAGACCGCGCTGTAGGGCGAGTGCCCCTTCAACGCCGTGGTGCGATTCAGCGGCAGGACCTGCCAATAGTTCTGCCCGCCGGCCTTGAGAAAGTCAACGAACTCGTACGCCTGGGGCCCGAAGTCGCCGATGCCGTACCGCGAGGGCAAGGAGGTGACGTGCATCAGGATGCCGCTGGATCGACGTCTTAACATTTAGGATCTACTTTTTATTATTTACGATTTGCTGCCGCCACGCCATGGGAACCGGCACGTGTAACGGCGGATTGTAAATCGCAAGTCCCAAATAGGGAATTCTAAATTTCTCACGGGATCGCCAGCCCGAGCCGCTGGGCGAGGTGTCCGAAATGCTCGACCCAACTGGCCGCGACCTGGTCGCCGGCGGCGGCGCGTTTTTTCATCTCCGGATACTTGTGCTTGGCGATCGTGAAGAACACGTTCTGCGCGTGCTGCAGGTCCATCTCCGGCGTGAGACCCCGCAGAATCTCGAGGCCCTTCTCGATGGACCAGAGCAGTTCGACGTCCTCCGGACAGCCCTCCCAGATGCTTGCCATGTTGTTGATCTTGTGGCTGCCCTCGAAGCTCAGCCGCTCCCGGTCGAGCGTCAGAGACAGCCGCTCGGCCTCTTCGGCCAGGTCGCGCAGGCGGTTCAGATCGATGCGGTCCGCCTGGATCGCGGTGCAGATATCCTCGTTCAGAATGAACTCCGCCGGCGCCGAGAGGGCCTTGGGCAAAGGCATGTTCATGTTGCGGATCATCGCCATGATCGCGTAGTTGTGCTCATAGATGTGGCGGAACGAGCTTTCGATCTCCTCCCACGTGCTTTCGAGCAGCCCGTTGAGGATCTGCCGCTGCTGGTCCTTGAACAGGTGCGTCAGCGAGTAGTTCTTGCTGTCGAAGGCCACATTCATCAGTCGCATGACCTCGTTGCTGTCGCCCTTCTTGAAGGCCCGGACCAGTTCCTGGCGGATCCGGTTGAACTGCTCGTCGGGCATCCGGCCCTGGACCGAGGCGAACAGATGGTGGTCCCCGAGGTAGAGCACCGCGGAATCGACCGCATACTCTTCGAGCGTGATGTTCGAGCGGATCCTGGCGCGGTTGGTCGTGAGGACCTGGACGCCGGCCTCGACGTGCTCGAAATCCTCGATCGTCGCGGAGTAGCAGTAGATGTCCCGCTTCTCCTCGGAAGACTCCTCGAAGACCGAACTCAGCGCGAAATGCGCCCCGACGCGGTGCAGATCGACACGGGCCGGCTCGACGTAGGCCTCGTAGACCTCCTTGCCGTTGGCGAAGGGCCGGCGGTTCGTCGGCGCGTTCATGAGCATGTTCTTGAAGTCGGGCTCGAGGTTCCAGTTCTGGACCTCGTGACAGAGCTGCATGGCCCGCGAGGCGTACATCATGATCTGCACGGTCTCGATGCCGGAGATGTTGTCGAAGAACCAGCCGCAGCTCGTGTACATGAGCATCGCGTTGCGCTGCATTTCGAGCAGCTTGAGGAAGATCACCTTGTCGTGATGCTCGAGCGTCTTGCCGGCCATCCGGGCCATGAAGTCGTTGACATTCTTCAGCGACCGGTCGTTGACGACCCTGATGTACTCGTTGCGGACCTTCCACGGGTCGGCGTTGTACGCGGCCATGCGGTCCTGGAAGACCGTCGCGAGCCGGTCGCGGAGCCAGTCCAGGGCCTCGCGCAGCGGCGCCCGCCACTGCTGCTGGCCCGAGCGGGACTGGTCGGCCGCGCAGCCGCAATTGCTCTTCCACCGCTCGACGCCGTGCACGCAGCTCCAGGAGCTGTTCTCCCAGATCTCCACCTCGTGCTCCGGCGGAAACTTGGCCAGGAACTCGCCGTAGATCGTGATCTTGGCCAGCTTGTTGGCCGCGATGTGGTGCAGGCAGTACGCCAGCGCCATGTCCCCGTGGTGGTGATGGTGGCCGAAGGATTCGCCGTCGGTGGCCACGTGCACCAGGCGGGCCGGCTCGTCGTCGTTGGGAAACGAGTTGACCATCCGCATGGCGAAGTTCTCGCCGCTGTGGAGCAGGCCGCCGTAGGCGATCCCGTGCGAGACGGGCCCATTGTAAAAGAAGATCGCGATCTGCCGGCCGGAGGGCAGGGTGCACAGGTACGGCACGCTCGTGTCGAGGTCGCCCTCGTTGACGTCCCTCCAGCGGCGCGCCCCGCTGAGCCGGCGGGTCCGCTTGGCCTGGCGCGGCGCCAGGATGGTGAACTTGATCCCGTGGTCGACCAGGACTTCGAGGGACGGAATGTCGACCGCCGTCTCGGGCAGCCACATCCCCTCCGGCTCGCGCCCCAGCCGCATCTTGAAGTCCTCGATGCCCCAGATCACCTGGGTGTGCTTGTCGTTGGTGTTGGCCAGGGGCAGAACCATGTGGTTGTACGCCTGGGCGACCGCGCAGCCGTGGCCGCTGAACTTCTCGCAGCTCCGCCGGTCGGCCTGCTGAACCATTTCATAGACGTCGGGGGCGTGCGACTCCAGCCAGTACATGAGGGTCGGGCCGAAGTCGAAACTGATGCTCTCGTAATTGCTGACGATCTCGATGATCCGCTTGTCGGGGCCCAGAATCCTCGACGCGGCGTTCTGTCGGTAGCACTCCTCCGTGATCCTGGCGTTCCAATCGTGGTAGGGATAGGCCGAGTCCTGCAGCTCCACGTACTCGAGCCACGGGTTCTCCCTCGGCGGTTGATAAAAATGTCCGTGTATACAAACGTATTTTTCCATCCAGCAACCTTTCTGTCCTGCCGTCGGCACACGCTGGGTGAATGCCCATCTCTGTCGTATCCGATAACGGAAAACGATGATGATATAACAGCTTGCCGTGTTACGCAACCGGGCGACCCCAATTTCTACCGAACCCCACGGCCGTCCTGTGGATTGCCGGGCGAGGCGGGCGGCTTCCTCCCGGAGATCCCCCCTGCCAGCCAAGCGGTTGCAATCATGACTGCGGGGTGATACCATCCGAGCAAGGTCGCAGGGCCCCTGCCGGAGGGTTCTCTCGCTCACGAACGCGACTTATGAAATGGGACGCAATGCATATGAAATCGCATGAAAGCACAACCGCCGGAACACGTCCGATCGTCCTCCTGGCAAGCCTGCTGCTGCGCGGACTGGCCTTCGCCCAGGGCCCGGCGGCGCCGACCGGCCTGATGTGCGAACTGATGGCCAGGCCCGAACTGGCGACGATCACCGACCCGACGCCCCGGTTCAGTTGGATCGTCGGCTCGACCGGCAGGCAGGCGGCCTATCAGATCCTCGTGGCCTCGGACCGCGAGAGCCTCGACCGCAGCCAGGGCGACCTGTGGGACAGCGGCAAGATCGCGTCCGCACAGTCCACCGCCGTCGCATACGCCGGCAGGCCCCTGCCGAGCGAGGCGACCTGCTTCTGGAAGGTCCGGACCTGGTCCGGCGACGGCGGGCCGGGGCCCTTCTCCGCGGCGCAGTCGTTCCGGACCGGCAGACTCGACGCCCCCTACCAGACCGCGCGATACCCCCTGGCGACCACCGCGGTCCAGCCGGTCAAGGTGGCCAGGAAAGCCGAGGGACACTACTTCATCGATTTCGGCAGATCGGCATTCGGCACGGTCGAACTGACTCTGGCCGGTTCCGACGCAGGCCGCAAGGTCGAGGTGCATCTGGGCGAGGTCCCCGCCGGCGACGCCATCGACCGCAATCCCGGCGGCTCGCGCCGCTACCGCATGATGACGCTGACAACCGAGCAAGGGACCCGGACCTACCGCGTGGCGATCACGCCGGACAAACGGAACACCGGCCCTCAGGCGATCAAGATGCCAGAATCCATCGGGGAGGTGATGCCCTTCCGCTATTGCGAAATCGTCAACAGCCCCTGCGAGATCGACGCATCCTCCGTTCGCCAGATCGCGGTCCACTATCCCTTCGACGACGGCGCGTCGCGTTTCACCTCGTCCAGCCCGGTGCTCGACGACGTGTGGGGCCTGTGCAAATACAGCATCAAGGCCACCAGCTTCTGCGGCGTCTACGTCGACGGCGATCGCGAGCGAATCCCCTACGAGGGCGACGCCTACATCAACCAGCTCTGTCACTACAGCGTCGACCGCGAGTACACGCTGGCCCGCTACTCGCACGAGTACCTCATCACGCACGCGACCTGGCCGACCGAGTGGATTCTCCATTCGGTCCTCATCGCCTGGGCCGATTACCTGTACACGGGGGACACCGACTCGATCGCGCACTTCTACGAGGACCTCAAGGCCAAGACCCTCCTGGCCCTGGCCCGCGAGGACGGCCTGATCAGCACGCAGACCGGGCTGGTCACCAGGGACGTGCTCGCGTCGATCCATCTGAGCGGCAACCTGCGGGATCTCGTCGACTGGCCCCACGGCAACATCCTCGGCCTCCAGGGCGGCTACGGCGAGACGGACGACTTCGAGTTCAAGCCGATCAACACGGTCGTCAACGCGTTCCACTATCGGGCGCTCGTGCTGATGGGCCGGATGGCCGCCGCGATCGGCAAAGGAGACGACGCGGCCCGCTTCGCCCAGGCCGCCGAGAGAGCACTGCGGTCCTTCAACGACAAGCTGTTCGACAAAGCCAAGGGCGTCTACGTGGACGGCGAGGGCAGCACACACAGCGCCCTGCACGCCAACATGTTTCCCCTGGCGTTCGGTCTGGTGCCGCCGGAGCACGTTCGCTCGGTGGCGGACTTCGTCAAGAGTCGAGGGATGGTGTGCAGCGTCTACGGCTCGCAATACCTGCTCGAAGCCCTCTACGAGGCGGGCGAAGGCGACTTCGCGCTCAAGCTCATGACCGACCGATCGACCGACCGGAGTTGGCCGCACATGATCTACGACGTCGGCACGACCATCACGCTGGAGGCCTGGGACAACAAGTACAAGCCCAACCAGGACTGGAACCACGCCTGGGGCGCCGCGCCGGCCAACATCATTCCCCGTTGCCTCATGGGCGTGCAGCCGATCGAGCCGGGCTTCGCCAAGGTGCGCATCAGGCCGCAGGTGGGCGATCTCAAGACCGGCAGCCTCGACCTGCCCACCGTGCGAGGCACGATCCATGTGGACTTCGCGTCGGAGCCGGGCCGGTCCTTCGTCCTGAACGTCGAGCTGCCGGGCAACACCGAGGCGGCGGTGTGCCTGCCCCGCATGGGGCAAGCCGAGGGTGAAACGCTTGTCGATGGAAACGTCGTCGCGCCGACGGAAGAAGGCGATTTCGTCGTGATTCCAAACGTCCCCGCCGGACGGCATCGATTCGAGCGTAAGCCGTAGATCGCACAGAAAGAACATGGCGGGAACACTCGCAGGCAGACGTCCCGCCATGCTTGAAGACAAGTCACGAAAACGGTTTCTCATCGCACCGGCGGCAAGCCGGCCCAACGATCACTTCGCCAGTTCCTGGAACCGGTTGGCGATCGCCAGCGCCGGATCGAGGGGAACATCGACGGGCGATACGTCTTTGGCGATCTTCACCACCGGCTTGGCGACCAGTTCCTTGCCTGCGAACTGCGGCAGCCACTGGCTCTGGGCCGCCAGCATCTCGCGGGTCATGTCGCGGACCTCGCCAAGCGTGCAGACCGCCGAGGTCAGCGGGTCCATCGCGATCGCCTGCATCGCGTGCTCGGGATTGCCCGTCAGGGCCGCCTCGACCGCCAGTTGCTGCACGGTGACGTTGCTCTGGTTGAGCGCCGCGCACTGGATGGGCAAATCCCCGATCCGCACGGGGTGAAGGCCCCGCGAGTCGACGAAGACCGGCACCTCGACGCAACAGCCCTGCGGCAGGTTCGTGATATACCCGTCGTTGCGGACGTTGCCGTTGAGCCGGAAGACGTTGCCCGTCTCCGCCGCCTCCAGGATGTACGAGCAGTACTCCACGCTGCGATGTTCGATCCTCCTCGATTCCGTCGCGAGGTAGTCCACGCTCTTGTACTTCTCGGCCAGCATGTTGCAGTAGTTGAAATAGGCGCCCGACGCGCCGCCGAATCCGGGCTGGTCGCAGTACAACTCCAGCGCCCGCTTGCTGCTGCGGAACCACGGCACGTACTCCGACAGGTGCCCCGTGCTCTCGGTCATGAAGTACCCGAAGTGCCGCATGACCTCGCAACGGACCTTCTCGTTCACGTAGTACTCGGGTTTCTCGCACCGCTGGCGAAGGACCGGGTACAGGTCCCGACCGTCGCGCTTGTCGCGCAACGAGAGGAACCAGGCCATGTGGTTGATCCCGGCGCAGACGTAATCGACCTGGTCTTTCGGCACGTCCACGTATCGGCTGATGAGATCGAGCGTCGTCTGGACCCCGTGGCAAAGCCCGATGAACTGCACTTTGGCCACGCGGCCCAGGGCCGAGCAGTTGGCGCCCATCGGGTTGGCGTAATTGAGCAGGATCGCATCGGGGCACAACTCGTTCATGTCCTTCGACATCTCGGCCAGGGCCGGGATCGTCCGCAGGGCGCGGAACACCCCGCCGGGGCCGAGCGAGTCGGCGATGCACTGGTCGACTCCGTACTTCAGCGGGATCTCGTAATCCAGCCGGAAGGCGTCCACGCCGCCGATCTGGATCATGTTGATGACGTACTTGGCGCCGTCCAGGGCCTTGCGCCGGTCGAGCGTCGCGGTGACCTTGGCCGGCAGCTTGTTCGTCTTGACCACGTCCTTGACGAAGGCCTCCATCTTGTCGAGCTTGGGTTTCGTCCGGTTCATCAGGCAGATCTCGACGTCCTGCAGGGCCGGCGTGGCCAGAATGTCCATCGTCAGCGTCTTGCAGAAGATCAGACTGCCCGCTCCGATCATCGCGATCTTCGGCTTGGCCATTTGCGAATCTCCCAAAACGTGGATCAATCACTTCAACAGGTTCTCGAACAAATACAGCCCGCTCTTGCCGGGGGCGACCACGTCGACGTCCCCGTCGCCGTCGATGTCCACGGCCTGTGTGTTGATGCCGAACCCGACGGTGCCGCCTTCGTGCATCAGGTGACGCGTCCAGGTCTTGCTCGCGACGTCCAGGCTGTAGTAGTAAACGCATCGGGCGTCGTTGCCGCCCGGGTCGTGGCCGTTGTGGGCGTGGTAGCGTTTGCCGGTGACCAGCTCCGCCCGGCCGTCGTTGTTCAGGTCGGCCATGAGCAGGAAGTGCGGCTGCGACCAGGAGTCGTCGATCAGATGCTTGTCCCAGGTTCGCTTGCCGTCGACCGTCGTCTGCTCCGCCCAGTAGACGCCGTAGTTGTGGCCCAGACCCCAGAGGATGTCGGAATCGCCGTCGCCGTCCGCGTCGTGCACGAGGATCGGAATGCTGGAATAGCCCAGGTCGAACTCGGGCCGCCATTGCCAGCCGCCGTCGGCGGTCTGCTCCAGCCAGCCCTTGGGCGTCACGACGTCGCAGCGCCCGTCCTTGTTCACGTCGCCTGCGCCCAGGCCGTGCCCCGCCGCCTCTTGCGGCAACGGATGCTTCTGCCATTTCACGCCCCCCGGAGCGGACGCGTCGCGGGTGAACCCGTACCAGGCGGCCTCGCTCATGATGTTGGGCAGGATGTCCAGTTGGCCGTCGCCGTCGATGTCGTAGGCCATCGCGGTCTCCATATTGCCCGGCGTATCGACCTCGAACACCTGCCAGGGCTCGTCCGTCTTGCCGGGGTTGCGAACCCAGTACACCATCTTGTTGTGCCAGGCCGCGCCGGCGGTGTCCGTCCAGCCGTCGCCGTCCACGTCGATCGGCAGGTTGGCGAAATCGTAGTAGTAGTTCCCTTCCTCCTTGATCTCGCGGACGAAGTGCTTCTTCCAGTCGGGGGCTTCGTACCAGAACCCGCCGGAGAGGATGTCCAGCTTGCCGTCCTTGTTCACGTCGAGGACGCCGGCCGCTTCGTATCGCGAGTCGGCGTTGATGACGTGCAGTCGCCAGCCCTCGCCCAGCTTGGGCTCGACGCTCTTGACCTCCTTGACGCGAACGATCGCGCCCCAGGGCAGGTTGTTCTGCGTCACCTTGAGCACCAGCGTGTTGACGCCCTTGTCGAACGTGACGTTGACGCGGTCGGGGTCCGGCATGATCGGCCGGGCGATGTTGTTCGCGTGAACGACCTTGCCGTTGAGCCAGACCTTCACGCCGTCGTCGCTGAAGATCTCCAGCGTCGCGGCCTTGGACTCGGGCTCCTCGATCCGCGTCCGCAGGTAGGCGACGCGCTGTTCGCCGCCGTTGAGTTCCTTGAGCAGGTCGGCGTAGGCCGGATGCGGATCGTATTGCGAAACCGGCATCTTCCGCCAGGCGACCGGGGCGTCGGGCTTCTCCGGATCGAACACGATGTCGAACAGTTGCGAGTAGTTCTTGCCCGTCTCCTCGTACGGCCCGGCGACCTCCCAATCCGTCAGATAGCTGCTGACGGTGCGGATCTCGTCGAGCATCTTCTTGGCCCGTTCCTTGACGGCGTCGGCGACCTTGGCGGCGACGACCCGTTCGAGGACCGGCGTAACCGCCTTCGCATTGCTCATATAGATCGCCTCGGCGACGGTCACGGTCGCCAGCGACGCCTCTTCGCAGATGTCCTGATCCTGGACGTACGACCCGGCCAACTGCATCGATTCGAGAGTCTTGACGGCGGCCAGAGCCCCCAGAACGCGTTTCCTGGTCGCCGCGTTGGGCGACAGATCCATCGCGGTCTTGTAGCAGCGGACCTTCTCCTCGGCCGGCATCGAATCCCCCGCGCCGACCAGGTCGAGGTACGAACCCAAGGCGCGGACCCGGCAGTTCCCGTTGCTGCTGTCCTGCGCGAGCCGCAGCAGATCGGGCAACGGCTCGGCGTTCGGCCACCGGCCCAGCCCGGCGATCGCGGCGTAGCGAATCTCCAGTTCGGTGTCGCTCAGCGCCTTGCGCAGGGTCGGCAGTGACGACGCGTCGCCAAGCTGGCCTAGAATGCCGATCATCGTGCCCTTCACCTGGACGTCCCGGACCGAACCGAGCTTCGCCAGGATGGCCTTGGACGCCTCGGCGCCGGCGCCGGTTCGGCGGGCAACGCCAAGGATGGTGTTCTCCAGAAGCTTCTGCTCACCGCCCTTGGAATCAATCAGCAGCGAGACCAACGCGGCGACGTTGTCCGCCCCGGCCAGGTCCCGCAACGCCTTGATCGACGCGGCCCGAACGGAGGGCTGGTCGCCGGCGGCCGCCAGCAGCAGCGCAGACGTCGCCTCCGTCGCGCGGCGATCGGCCAGCGACTGGAGCAGTTCCACCCGCACCGCCGGATCCCCCTTCTTCACCTGCGAGATCATCTCGGCCTGGACGCCCTTGCCGCCAAGCAGCCGCAGGCTGTCCCGCGCCGCCGCCTGCTCGTCGCCCGAGGCCTGTGCGGCCCGTTCGGCCAGCAACGCGACGTTCTCAGCGCCGCCGAGAACGCCGACGGCCTTGATCCCGGCGACGCGAACCGACGGCTCGGACGACTTGCACGCCGTGAGCACGTCGGCCAGCCCGCCCTGGTCGCCCCGCTCCGCCAAGACGTCCACAACCAGCACCTGAGCGTCTGCGGCCAGCGACTTCCACTGCTTCAGACAGACCTTCAGGATCGCCTCGTCCTTCGTCTCCCGCACGAGCCGCATGGCCATCTGCCGCAACGGCTCGTCCCGGCCGGTCAGCGCCGCCAGAACAAGCGACGGCCTCTGGGCGTCGTCCGACAGGGCCGCTCCTCTCCAGGCCGCGACGCGGACCGCCGAGGGCGGCTCGGACTCCATCACCTTGCGGTAAAGCGCCGCCGCTTCCGACTTGTTCCCCTGGCTCAGACGCGCTTCGCCACAGAGAAGAAGCCCTTCGAAGACGGCGCCGCGAACCTGAGGATTGCGATTGCCGCACGCCGCGACCAGGGCCGCCGAAGCAGCCTGATCCCCGATCCGGCCCAGCGACATCGCCGCGGCCGCCGCGATCGTGGCGTCCGAGTCGGCCAGAAGCGGAGTCAAAAGCGACGTGGCGGCCGCATCCCGTCGCCGGCCGATCGAATCGATCACGCCGGCCTTGACCGCGCCGGAGGTTTTGCCGAGCGCGTCGCGCAGCGCAGCGCCGGCCTCGGCGTACGGCATGGCCTCCAGCGCGTACCGCGCCGCGTGGCTGACCCGTTCGTCCTCCAGCATGGCGGCCAGCGAGCCGACGGATTGCGCCGAGCCGCAGATCCTCAACTGCTGACACGCGGCGCATTTCTCCACCGCGCCCGCGTTCGACTGCAAAACGGCGATGAGGTCCTGTTCCTGAGCGGCCAGGCCCGTGCAGGCCGCCGACAACACCAGGAATGCAACAGACAATACCTGATTGATCGCATTGTTCTTCATGAGCCACCTTTGTATGCCATGGATGATGGATTGCATCGACGGTCCTTCGTGTCACAGAATCCACGGCGGCCGCGGCGAATACGAGAGCAGACGATTGGCCGTGTCGTCCCCCGCAAATTGCAGCGTGACCGGGTCCCAGCGGAGATCGCGTTTGAGGGCCAGGGAGATGCCGCCGATGAAGATGGCGTTGATCGTGTACGCCGCGACCTCCGGACAGCAGATCGTCGCCTTGCGGCTGCGGACGCAGTCCAGGAAGTTGCCGGAGTGGCTGTTGGCGTAGTAGACCCGCTCGTCGTCGGGCAGCAGCGGCTCGCGGAGGATGGAGGCCGGGTAGGACACGATGCTGTCGCGGTCCACCGCGATGCGGCCGTCCGTGCCGACGAAGCACGCGCCGCCGTTCGGACCGACCGGCTCATTGGGATAGGCGTCGGAATGGACCACCACGCCGTTGTTGTAGTGGTAATCGATCATGCCGTCGCGGTACTTCACGTCGATCGGCGCCTTGACGTCGGGGTTCACCGTCCACTGGATGATGTCGTAATGGTGCGGGCTCCAGTTCACGTCGCCGACGAACAG
>JAAYVJ010000740.1 GCA_012517265.1 Planctomycetota bacterium
AGCTTGAGCGCCTCCTCCATTCCGATGCGTCTCCAAGGCTGGTTCGTCGTCGCCCGCGTCTGGGCGGGCTTGGTCGCCTTTGGCACACGATAGTAGAACCCTTCGCTTCCAATACTTCCGACCCCGTTCATATTCTCTCCTTTCGGAATCGAGTGATCGATTGGTGAGAAGACAGAACTTCTGGGTGCCCCCGTTTCATAGAGTATAAGAAATCCACGGCCTCCCAGCAAACGGCTAGTTGCACCGAGGAGAAGTCCCGAATCCTCCCGCGTGCCGCCCCATTCCATTGGGCCTTGTAATCCCGCCTGGGGGCTATATAATCAAGGCTTACCCTGAACCTATGGAGACAATTTGGTATGGCAAAACTGACGAAGCTCGACGATATCGTTTCCCTGTGCAAGCGGCGGGGGTTTATCTTCCAGTCCAGCGAGATCTACGGCGGTCTGGCGAGCTGCTACGATTACGGCCCGCTGGGCGTCGAGCTCAAGAATAACGTCAAGAAGGCCTGGTGGAAGAACGTCGTCCAGATGCGCGACGACGTGGTCGGCCTGGATTGCAGCATCCTGATGCACCCGCTGATCTGGAAGGCCTCCGGCCATGCCGACAAGTTCGCGGATCTCGTTTCCGTGTGCAAGAAATGCAACACACGCAGCCGCGTGGACCATCTCAAGGAGAAGGAAGGCAACAGCAAGAGGGCCGAGGAGCACGCCGAGCATGTGAACGTCGAGACCGTCCAGACGCAGCCGCACGACCTGAGCCATAAGGTCTGCCCGGCCTGTGGGACTGTCGGCCAGTTCACCGAGCCCATGCCCTTCAAGCTCATGTTCGAGACGCAGATGGGCGCCAACGCCGACGATTCGATGGTCCTGTACCTTCGGCCGGAGACCGCCCAGGGCATCTTCGCCAACTTCCGCAACGTGCTCGACAGCACGCGCGTCAAGGTCCCGTTCGGCATCGCCCAGATCGGCAAGAGCTTCCGCAACGAGGTGACCACGAAGGCCTTCATCTTCCGCACCCGCGAGTTCGAGCAGGCGGAGCTGGAGTTCTTCTGCGAGCCCGGCACCGACGAGCAGTGGTACGAACACTGGAAGGAGCAACGCTGCAACTGGTATCTGAACCTGGGCATGAAGAAGGAGAACCTGCGGTTCCGCGACCATGAGAAGGACGAGCTGGCCCACTACGCCAAGGCATGCGTGGACGTCGAGTACCGATTCCCCTTCGGCAGCGGCGACTGGCAGGAGCTCGAAGGCATCGCCAACCGCACGGACTTCGACCTGCGGCAGCATCAGCGGGGCATGCGGACCGTCACCAGGTGGCACGAGAACGGCCGGGACCTGATGAAGGTCAAGCTGGCCGACGAGGCCGAGGACTATCAGTCCGGCCCGCTGTCCTTCTTCGACGAGGAGAAGAAGAGCCGCTATGTCCCGTATGTGATCGAGCCCAGCGCGGGCATGGACCGCAGCACGCTGGCTTTCTTGGTCGACGCTTACGACGAGGAAGAAGTTCGCGGCGAAGTGCGGAACGTGCTCCGCTTCCATCCGGCCCTGGCCCCAACCAAGGTCGCGATTTTCCCGCTGGTCAAGAAGGAAGGCATGCCCGAGATCGCCCGCAACATCTACGACGATCTGAAGAAGTACATGACCTGCTTCTACGACGAGAAGGGCGCGGTCGGCCGGCGGTATCGACGCCAGGACGAGGCGGGCACGCCGTACTGCATCACCGTCGACGGCGACACGCTCAAGGACCGCACCGTCACCGTCCGCGAGCGCGACAGCATGGAGCAATCCCGGATCTCGATCGACCAGGTCAAGGCGTATCTGCGCGAGAAGTTGGACATGTAGCGTGAGACCAGTGGGAGTGCAGCCATGACACCGGCGGTTCGACACGACAGGCAAGAGGAATCCATGGAGGCAAAGGCAAGGTGGTTTCAGTCGCTCTCCATGACCGAGCGGATGGAGGCTTTTTGCAGCTTCACTGATCTGGCCCTGTCAGTCAATCCTCGTCTAAAGGACCGAAAACATGCTCAACCGGTTGCAGGACGTATTCAGGTCCTTTCAGCGTCATGAGGTCCGGTACGTGGTCCTTGGCGGCGTGGCCTCCGTGCTTTACGGCGTGCCTCGCGTCACATTTGACCTGGACGTTTTGATCGAGCCAACCGTCGAAAACGCCGAGCGGCTTCTTGCGGCCCTGCTGGAGGCCGGTTTCGGCACCGCCGCTATGACGGATGCTCAGGATGTGGTGACGCACGAAATCACCGTGTTCAATGATCGGGTGAGAATCGACGTACAGACTCGGAGGCCGGGGATACGATTCAAGGACGCGTGGAGTCGTCGCAAGGTTGTGACCTACGAGGGGCAGGATTTCTTCATTGTGTCTCGAGACGATCTCATTGCTTCCAAGCGAGCGGCCGGCCGCCAGATCGATCTTGAGGATGTCCGTCTGCTGGAGTTGTCGGATCAAGAGGATGATGTCAGTTGAGCCGTCCGACAGCAGTGGTCACGACCGGGCATAGCACCCAATGGATGGTTAGGAGTCGAAGGCAATGATTGTCGATCGAGTTGAAAACGGGCGGCTGTACGAGCCGATGCACAAGCAGTTCCAGAAGGCCTTTGCCGTGCTGAGAGATCCGGCGATTGCGCAGAAGCCCGACGGCCGCTACTCCGTCGACGGCGACGACCTCTACTACATCGTCCAGCATTACACGACCAAGCCGATCGACCAGGGCCGGTTCGAGTCCCACAGGAAGTACATCGACATCCAGGCTCTGATCGCGGGCCAGGAGACGCTGGCCTGGTCGCCGATCCAGGGTCTGGAGGTCGTCGAGCCCTATGACGAGGCCAAGGACATCATGTTCTATCGCGTCGGCACGATCCAGGCCCAGGCGCGGTTGGAGCCGGGGCTCTTCTGTCTCCTGTACCCAAACGACGCCCATCTGCCGTCCTGCCAGGTCGCCTGCCCGGCCGCCGTCCACAAGGTGGTCTTCAAGATCCGGGTGTAGATGTCCCATGTTGCCATGCCGGACACCACGTGTTACAATCCAAACCATGTGCGTGATTGTGCGAGGGCGTCATGGTGGAATACATTTTCGAGTGGGACCCCAAGAAGGCTGAGCGAAATCGGAGAGCACATGGGGTCGGTTTCGAACAAGCCGCCACGGTCTTCACGGATCCGAAGGCTCTCTCCGTGTACGATACCGGGCACAGCAAACAGGAAGACAGATGGGTCACGCTGGGACTGTCTGCCGATAGAGGGCTGCTTGTGGTCTGCCACACGTTCGAGTGGACCGATCCGTCGGCCGCTCGCATTCGTATATTTTCTTGTCGTAAAGCGACGCGGTATGAACGACGTCAATATGGGAAATGAAGCCATGAGAAAAGAGTACGACTTTTCCAAGGGAACGCGTGGGAAGTTCTACAAAACCAAAGCTCGGCTGAACCTGCCGGTGTATCTCGATTTGGATGTTCAGCGTTTCGTGGAGCAGATCGCTCGCAATCGTCGGTCGAACATCTCTCGCGTGGTCAACGACCTGCTCAAGTCGGACATGAAGTTGGTTCAATCCATGCAATGAAGGGAGAAGCAGCGAGAGTCTCTCCCACGTGCCTTGGAGCCGGGGCTCTTCTGCCTCCTGTACCCGAACGACGCCCACCTGCCGTCCTGCAAGGTCGCCTGCCCGGCCGCCGTCCACAAGGTGGTCTTCAAGATCCGGGTGTAGCCCCGGCCTGGTCATTCTGTTTTTTTCTTCGCGGGCGGAATCCATTGAAGAGGGGCCCCTCCTGTGCGTCTTTGTTCAAGGGGGCTTGGAGGCAATGAGATGGCTGAAGACAAGAGACCGCTGGATGCGAGCGCTCGCAGCAGACGGAAACGCGTGTTCGAGACAGGCTGCCATGTCCTGACGTTGCTCGTTGGGTCTGGGTATTTGCTGTTCTTCACCACAGCACTCCAGACCGGGTACTTGTCCTGGGTCGGCGTCGTCCTGGGGTGCCTGCTGGTCGTCCTCCTCGTGATCTCGCCCATTGTTGGTCTTGCGGGCTGCAGGCGTCTCAACACAGTCTTGACCTTCTGTGGTTTCGGATTGCCCATTCTGATCTTGCTCGTGTTGGAGTTGTTGCTGTGGCGTGCGGAAGGAAACAGCAAGGGCGGGTGGAAACCCTATCGGTTCGATGACACGCTTGCGGCCATCGAGGCCGAACGAGCCGTGCCGGATGCCCAGAACGCCGCACGCCGCTATGACGAGGCGTTCGCCTCGGCGGACATGGACGACGAGCCCAACTTCATCTTCTGTGGGAGTTCCCTCCAAGACGAGATTGGAGAGCGTCCCTGGACTCGCGACGACCACCCCCGAGCGTCCGAGTGGCTCGATTCGCAGTCCAGGCTGATCGAGGAACTCCTGGCGACCGGCCGGATGGGAAAATGCCGTTGGCCGGTGCAGGCCGATCGGTGCGACGCATACACGGTGCCTTACAGAGGGTTGAGTCGAAGCGTGTTGCTTCTTGTGGCCGCCGGAAACCGCGATCTGGGCGAAGGCCGCACCGAGGAGGCTCTGTCCAAGTACTTGTGCATTCTCGCGATTGCAGACCATCGTCACCAGCAACCGTCGGAGATCGACTTCTTCGTCGCCTTCTCCTACGAGCGAGTCTCGATGGAGAGGTTCCGGCTCATGCTGGTGCAGGGCGACCTGTCGGATGATCTGGTGGACCGGATCGCCGCCCGCTTGCCCTCGGTCGCAGACCCCTGGCCCCAGGAATGGGCGAAATTGAGGCAATTCGAGAAGCTCCAGTACATGAACTTCCTGGGGCGCCTCTATGAGATGAATGGCGCGGGCAGGGTCCGGTTCGCCAGACGCTTCGTGTTTTCGCCTGGGGACGGGCGGGATGTGATCGACATCTCCTCGGTCCCGCGAGTCACCTGGCTCCTGAGCATGCCCCGCGATCCACGCAAGGTGACCGGTCTGGCCGAAGCGTATTTCGCCCGCGTCGATCGCGAGATGAGCCTCCCACAGCCGGCAGAGAGCGACGACCACGATACCGCCGGTTCTCTGACTCTGAGAGACTTCGCCAAGGCCAAGTGCAACTCCTTCCGATGGGTGGTCGAGGCCTGGGATTTCAACGCGGCCAAATATGCGAGACATCGCGGCAGTTGTGTTGCCGCCGTGGCGGCGCGCCGCGGGACGTGGCTGGTTCTGGGGTTGCGGCGCTATCGCAACGCTCACGGCTCGTGGCCGGCGACTTTGAATGAGGTGTCGCCTTATGTCCCGGCCGAAGCGTTTCGCGATCCGACCTCCGGCGGGACGTTCGTGTACGCTCGCGAGGGCGACGGTTTCCGGCTCCACAGCAAGGGGCCTGATCCGGTTGAGGGTCGCGGGCAAGACGGATATTTGGCCTTGTGGCCGCCTCGTGTGCGGGAGCCCGTACCCGAGCCCAATAGCCAGGAGGTCTTGAAGATGCTCGAGCAGATCTACGGCAAGGAGGCGGCCAAGACTATGTTGAGGAACGATTCGAACGAGAGACGTTGACCTGTCTGCGGAGGCGGGGCGCGGATGCGTGTTCTTCCCGACTCGATTGTCTTGCGGAGGGACCAATGACGGACAACGTGGCGAACGGCGTGAACCGAGGCGGACTGCGGATCATCCTGGCGGTCCTATGATGGATGTGGATCGCCTTGTTCGCGATCCTCCTGACGGCGAGCATCGCTTTCCACGCACCCCGGAAGGTGCTGGCCCTGTGCTCGATCCTTCTGCTGGGGGCCCTGGCGGTTCCTCGCAGGCCTCGACGGTACTTCTGGGCCTCCGTCGGGTGGATCACGCTGGCCGCGACGGTCTGGGTCTTCCTGCCGGACGATCCCTCCGGCTGGCGGCCGTACACGTTCGATGCGGAGGCGCAGGCGTTCCTCGCCAAGCATCATGTGCCGGATACTGAAAACGCGGCGGTGATCTACGAGGATATCTGCCGGATCTGGGGCCCGGGGGACCCCAACGAGCCCAACGTGCGGGTCGACTGGTGCGATAGAGCGAGGAACGGGCCGTGGCGGTCGGAAGACCACCCGGCTGTCGCGGCCTGGCTGGACTATCATGGACCGACAGTGAACCGCCTCCTGGAGGCCGCCGGCCGCGAGCAATGTTTCTTCGAAGATAGCATCGGGGATTCGTTGACGCCTCTCGATGCCGAGATGCCTCCCATCGCCCAGATGCGGCAACTGGCGTATATGCTGATGGTTTCCGCCAATCGGGATTGGGGGCAGCGTGGACTCGCTGCTTCGATGGAAAAGCAATTCGCTGTGCTGAAGCTCGGCGCGCATCTGTCCTCCTAGCCGGAGGTCCTGTTCGTTTTGGTGGGTGCCGCCGTCGAGACGCTCGCGATGGAGCAGTATAATCGAGCGATGGTCCAGAGCGACGTCGATGCGAGCTATCTGGATCGCGTGGGTCGTGAGTTGGCGGGCGTCCCGAGCGACTGGCAATCGGTCGTCGCGGCCGCATTAGACACGGAGAAACTCTGCATGAAGAACCTGGTGGCAGCAGGTTTCTACCAGGCCAACGAGACGGGGCGGGTCCGGCTGACGCGAGGTCCCTATTCTCAAAGCGGGGATCTTCTGACGGTGCATCCGACGTATTGGGAGGAGAGAGCCG
>JAAYVJ010000146.1 GCA_012517265.1 Planctomycetota bacterium
AAGGTGTGACTTCGCGCGCCTGCCCATGCGTCCGACGGACCGGGGTGCGCGTACGGCCAGTCCTTCTTGGAATCCGAACCGCCGACGACGTAGAATCCGTCGCTCTGATACTGTCCCCATCCTTGCGGAGCCAGCGCGAGCTCGGCATTGTCTTCGTCGGTCTGGCCGATCTGCCAGAGGACTGCCGGCGAATCTTGGTGTTCCTTTGCCCAGGCGAGCAGTTCCACGATCGCGATTCCGAGGACGCCCGCGGAGCCGCGGTATTGCCCGGAACCTCGCGGCTGGTTGTCTCTGGACCACCATTCGTAGAAGTCGCCATGGCGGAGCACGCGGTCTGTCATCGGGGTCAACTCGCGGTAGGCGTCTTCGACCAGGCCGTGGCGGACCAACTGGCGGATCATGCGGCCGCCGAACCAGCACCAGTCCCCGCCGTTCTGATAGGAATAGGGCCCCATCGAGGGGTTCTGGAACGTGCCCTGAGGATACGGCGGATAGAGCGTCAAGCCGATGGAGCTGGCGGATGCCTTCCGAACGTTCTCTCTCATCTGACTGAGGGAATCCGAGGTTTCCTCTTGGCTCAGGAGGCCGGCTTCGATGGCGACCGCGGTGCCGCCGTGATAGTAGACCGCGGCCTCGTCGAATGTCTCGGGGAAGGGGGAACCTTCGAGGTAGACATGGGGCTTGAACTTGCGGCGGTCTGCGTCCCAGAGATGTTTCCGCACGTTCGTCCGCAAGTCGTCCCGGGCCTGTCGCCAGCGAGCGGACTGAGCGTCGGCATCGCCAACGAGCGAGAGGTAGTCGTCGATGGCGATGATCAACATGGCGTTGTCGTAGATGTCCAGCGTGCGGTGAGAATTCTCGTTGAGTTCGACGCCCCATTCGTGCTCGGGCTGGACGTCGCCCCAGTCGGCGGTGGTCGCGCCCCAGACCAGGCCGTGCGCTGCGTCGAATCGGCGGGTGAGCACGTAATCGAGGGCCTTGGCCAAACGCTGTCGCACAGAGAGACCGCCCACCTGTTCGTCGAGAAAGGCGGTGTCCTTCGTGATCGCGACATATCTCCGCACGGCTTGGACCAGGGAGGACTCCTGGTCGGTCTCCACGGTGTTCTTGTGGGCCAGGAAATCCGGCGCGAGGGCCGACTGGCGGTACTTGTACGCGACGTTGGCCTGGGCCTTGGGGATATAGCCGTCGGGGATGTTCCCATCGTCGCCCTGGAACTTGAAGAACGTCAACAGCGCCTCGCGGATCGTCTTGGCATCGTTTACCCGCAACGACATCTCGATGAAAGTGTTTAGGTCGCGGATCCACACCTCGCCGTAGCCGCTGCCGGCGTTGAAGCCGGTCTTGAGCAGGCTCTCGGCCTTGGCCAGGACCGCCTGCAGGTTCGGGTCGGCCAGGATTCGTCTGGCCAGCGAGGAGGCCGATGCCGGCTCCTGCGCGGAGGCGGCCAGGCCGCCTGCGGAGAGTGCGAATGTCAGAAAGACGATGCGGAAGAGACGAGTGTGAGACATCTTGGGGCCCCTGGAATACGTCAGTCCTTGAACCATCAGCGAACCTTGTGCGAACAGCGGCCCATGATAGCCTGCCGTGAAAGGATGCACAAGCGCGGTTGCGAGAGAGCAATTGCCTGAATCACAGGGAGGGACTACAATGGCCCCCGGCAGTCGGATGATGTCCGAAAGACCATCACAATCGAATCGCCGCCAACGAGCGGCGGTCTCCAGATGGAGAATGGCTATGACACCCAGAGAACGAGTCCTGGCGGCATTGAACCACATCGAGCCCGACCGCATCCCGATCGATCTGTCGGGCCATCGCTCCTCCGGCATCGCCGCGATGGCGTATCCGAAGCTGCGCAAGCATCTGGGGCTGCCGCCGGCGCCGATCCGGGTCTACGACGTGATCCAGCAGCTTGCGGTCGTCGATGAGGACGTGCTGAGCCGCTTCGGCGTCGACTGCATCGAGATGGGGCGGGGCTTCGCCCTTGGCGACGATGCGTGGAAGCCCTGGGTCCTGCCCGACGGCGCCAAGTGCCTGATTCCGGCCTGGACCCGCATGGAGCGCCGCGCCGACCGCTGGGTCATTCTGTCCGCCTCCGGCAAGGTCTTCGCCCACATGCCCGACGGGACGTTGTACTTCGAGCAGACGTATTTCCCCCTGGCCGAATCCGACGACGACGGAGCCCTGGCCGACGCCTTCGGCGAATGCATGTGGACCGGGGTCGCGGCCCCGCCGGGACCGATCGACGCCGAGGCCCTCCGCGAGGGGGCCCAGCGGTTCCGCACAAGCACGAACCGGGCCATCGTCGGCCTGTTCGGCGGCAACCTCTTCGAGACCGGGCAGTTCTTCTACCGAGCCGACAACTTCTTCATGCTCCTGGCCGGTGAGCCGCGAAGGGCACATCGGTTCCTCGACAAGCTGGTCGAAATCCATCTGGCCAACCTGGAGAAGTTTCTGGCCGCGGTGGGCGGGTCGATCGACATCATTCTCTTCGGCGACGATCTGGGCATGCAGACCGGCCCCATGCTCAGTCCGCAGATGTATTGCGAGTTCTTCAAGCCCCGCCACAAAATCCTGTGGAATCGCGCGAAGGAACTGGCCGACGTCAAGGTCATGCTCCATTGCTGCGGAGGCGTTCGCGAGCTGCTGCCGCACCTGATCGAAGCGGGGCTCGACGCGATCAACCCCGTGCAGATCACGTGCGCCGGAATGAACGCGGCCGAGTTGAAAGCGGAGTTCGGCCGGGATCTGACTTTCTGGGGCGGCGGCTGCGACACGCGGGACATCCTCACGGGGGCGAGCCCCGAGCGAGTGGCCGAGCACGTCAAGAAGCAGGTCCGCACGCTGTCGCCCGGCGGCGGCTTCGTCTTCCAGCAGGTGCACAACATCCTCGCCAATGTCCCGCCGGAGAACATCGTCGCGATGTTCGACGCGGTGAACGCGGGCCGATGACGCCGGCTCCCCGACGGCCGGACTACTCGATGCCGAGTTTCTTCTGGATTTCTTCGAGCGGCACGCCCTTGGTCTCGGGCATCGCCACGAGCACCCATGCCAACTGCAGGACCATCATCGCCGCGTAGAAGGCAAATACCTTGGCGCCAGCCTGGCTTGCGCCCGGGGCGTCCGGCTTGCCCACCATCATGGGGAAGGTCCAGGAGATCGCGGCGCACATGAACCAGTGGGTGAATGAGCCCAACGCCTGGCCGCGGGCGCGGACCCGGTTGGGGAAGATCTCGCTGATGAAGACCCAGATCACGGCCCCCTGGCCGAACGCGTGGGATGCGATGAAGACTATGAAACTGGCCAGCACGAGGTAGCCGCCGCGTTCGGTGTGGAACGCCCAAGCGGCTGTCCCGAGGCTGAGGATGTAGCCGAGGGAGCCCACGAGCATGAGCTTCTTGCGGCCGAAATGGTCGATGATCGCCATGGCCATCATGGTGAAGACCAGGTTCGTCAGGCCCACGATCACGCTCTGGAAACGCGCGACGCTGACGCTGGCGCCGGCCATTTCGAAGATCCGCTGCGAGTAGTAGAGCAACGCATTGATGCCGGAAAGCTGATTGAACATCGCGATGGCGAAAGCCAGCAGGATGGGCTTGACGTATCGTCTCTGGAAGAAGGGCTCGCGGACGCGATGGTGATCGAGATCGATCGACTCGCGTATGGCGAGGAGTTCGGTCTCCACATTCGCGATGCCCAGGCGTTCGAGTGCCGCCTTGGCCTCGCCGTCACGTCCTTTCGCCATGAGCCAGCGAGGACTTTGTGCGTTGCCCAACAACAGGACCATGAAGGCCGCGGCGGGGACGGCCTCGACGCCGAAGATCCATCGCCATTCCGTGTCGCCGAGGTGCAGCATGCCGATGATGAAATTCGAGAGGAACGCCAGCAGGATGCCGAACACGATGTTGAACTGGAACAAAGCCACGAGTCGCCCGCGACTGGCGGCCGGGGAGATTTCTGCGATGTAGATCGGTCCGACCACGGAGGACCCGCCGACGGCCAATCCGCCGAGGAATCGCGCGATGACGAACGACCACCAATCCCACGCCAGCCCGCTCCAGACGGCCGAGACGAAGTAGAGGACTCCCAGGACGAACAGTGTCTTGAGGCGGCCCCACACATCGGAGGGCTTGCCGGCCAGCCAGGCGCCGAGGATAGTCCCGATCAGGGCGCTGGCGGTCGTGCAGCCGTGCCAGAATCCCGTTGTGCCGAGAAAACGGATGTTCTCGAAGCTCGCGGCCAGGGACGCGTAGGTCCCGGCGAACATGTCCTGCAGCGCCTGCTCGGCGCCGGAGATGACCGCCGTGTCGAATCCGAAGAGCAGTCCGCCGAGGGCCGCCACAAGAGCGCTGCGCAACAGAAATCCGCGTGCCTTCATAGTGCCTCCAAGACAGTTCGCATCCAGCCCCCGGCGGCCGTCATGAGCCGCCGCGTCGAGGGACCGCGTCAGCATACCACAAGCGCCTTGGAAAGGACAATCGCTTTCGTTGATTGGCGACGCCGGTTTGCGACTCTACGGAGCGACGTCTTCTTCCCAGACAGTCCGATAAGCACCTGTGCCTTCGAAGTACTCGATCATCCGACGATAGAGCGGATGGGCCGACAGAGTCGCGCTGTCGCCAATCAGCAGGAGCCTCCGGCGGGCGCGGGTCATCGCCACGTTCATCCGCCGCACGTCCTGCAGGAAGCCGATCTCGCCCTGCGGATTGGATCGGACCAGGGAGATCAGGACCGCTTCTTTCTCTCGTCCCTGGAAGCCGTCCACGCTGTCGATCTCCATGCCCGGGACGGACAGACGCTCGAAAATGGCTTGCCCCTGCGGGTTCGTTCGTCGAGCTCTCGGCCCACACGCGGACGCGGCGGCCCCTGTGGCATTCTTCTTCAAAAGTTGCTCCAGTTGTGGTCGCCGGCCGAAACAGAACAGGTGCTTGAAACCCCGCAGGAAGACCTGGCCGTCGCTGACCGCGGGGGACGCGTAGCACGACTCGCCCAGCTCATAGGACGCGACGCGGTCGAACTGCGGCCCCGGCTTGATCACGTTCACCTGACCGTCGTCGTTGATGAGGTAGACCAACCCCTCGATGAGGACGGGCGAAGCGTGATGCTTGCCGAGCTTCTCCTGCCAGAAGACCTTGCCGGTGGCGGCTTCGTAACAGAACGCGACGCCGCCGTTGTTGACGGTCAGCAGGTAGTCGCCCGCGACGACCATCGAGGGGACGTAGGGGGCGCCCTTGGTGTCCTGCCAGGCGATGTGGGTCTGCGTGACGTCGCCTTTGCCGTCGGGGCGGATGGCGAGCAGTACCTGCTTGGGCCAACTGCTGCTGATATAGACAAGCCCGGTCTTCTCACTGTACACCGGCGTGGCGGCAAATTCCTGCGAAGGGCCGTCCACGGTCCAGAGTTCCTGGCCGCTGTCGGGATCGAAACCGGTCACCCGTCGGTCCCCGCATTGGATCAACTGCATCCGGCCGGCCAACTCCCGAATCAGCGGGGCGCTGTAGCTGATTCCCTGGTTGGTTCGTTTGACTCGCCAGAGCGTGCGGCCGTCCTCGCGACTGAGGGCGATGAGGAACGAATCGCCTTTGCTGTCGCCGTCCAGGATGACCTTGTCCTTGTAGAGCGCGCACTCGTTGCTGAATCCCCATTCGCCGGCGTGCGTGCCGGGGCGGACGAGCCAGAGCTGTTTGCCGTCGGCCAGGCTGTGAGCGGCTGCGACGATGTCGTCTCCGACGCGGAAGGCGACGTAGACGCGCTGGCCGTCAGTGACGGGCGTGCCGGAGGCGTAGCTGTTCTCTTTGTGGATCTTCTCCAGCGGCCCTTTCGCCACCGTCTGTTGCCAGAGGATCTTCCCGGTGGCGCGGTCCAGGCACAGGAGCATTCGCTCGGTCGTCTCGGGCGTCGCGGTCGCAGTGACGACGCGGTCGCCCCAAACGATGGGGGAGGCATGGCCCTGGCCGGGCAACTCGGTCTTCCACGCCGCGCCGGCCGGGTCCCAGTTGCCGGGGATGTTCTGCTCGATGCAGGTGCCGTCGCCGCGAGGACCGCGCCAGCAGGGCCAAGACTCGGCATCCGCCGGAGCGATCGAAACAAGGAGACAGTATGTCAGAACGAGGATGGCAATGCGGTGCGATATCATGCTATTTGAAGCCCTTTCGTAGATCGAGTAGTTCACCGGTGGAATCTCATCGCTCTTTCCATTCGCCCAGTATTCGCTTGAGATGGTGGGGGATGCGGTCACAGGCCAGTTCCGGCGGCAGGACCGCGGATGCCCGGATCCTCGCCAGGGAGGCTGCGTTCTGGGCCGCTCGGGCCGTCGCCAGGTCGGAGAACATCTGAGGGATTTCCCGACGCATAGCGAGCAGCCGGGCAAAGGCGGCTCGGTCGAATTCGAGCAGTTCGCAGTCCGTCGAGGCTGTCATGGTCGCGTTTCGCGCCTGTCCCGTCAGCATGCTCATCTCGCCGAAGAGGGCTCCGGGATGGAGGTCGAACTCGACAGGCTGTGGGGCGTCGGGGTTCATGATGGAACCGTGGACGGTTCCGCGGATCAGTATGTAGAACGATTCTCCATCTTCCCCCTGACACATCAGGGTTTCGCCGTATGTGAACCGCGTGCGTTTGACATGGTGTGCTACGGTCCTGAGTTCATCCCGGCTGAGGATGCAGACGCCCCTGGAGTCGGCCAACAGCTTGCGGCCCAAATCGCTGCGGAGCATGTCGTCGACAATCCGGTCGACTTCCGGCGGCGGCTTGTCGAATTCCTGAGGGTGGACGGCCTCGATGAAGTCGTGCAGCATCCGCCCACTCATGGGGAAGGGGATCTGGATACCCCGGCGGTTGAACTTGTACCAGACCATCCGCATTACATGGCCTTGGATGATCGTGCTGAACTCGTAGTGCCGCGACCAGAATCGGAGCACATACTGGATGCAGTAGTCCTTGAAGCCGGTGATATAGGCGTCGGGGGCAGGCTGCTTCTCCACCTCAGGGACGGTGCCGGCGGCCTCAAGCAGCGTGGCGATGACGTCGTCGGGCGCCTCACCGTAGCCGACGGAGACGATCAGGTCATGTCTTCGAAGGGTGTTGGGTATGGAAAAATTGCGGATGGTGGCCGCGGCGACTCTGGCGTTGGGGATGATGCGGATGTGGCCGGCGGAGCGGACGCGGGTTTCCCGCCAGTTCACGTGGATCACCTGGGCGACCAGGCCGTCTATTTCGACCCAATCCCCGACGGCCATAGAGCGGCAGGCATACAGTGACATGCCCGCCAGCAGGTTGCCCAGCACGCCCTTCATGGCGTAGCCGATGACGCCGGTGACGATGGCGGTCGAGGTCGACAACACGCCGATCTCGTGTCCCAAGTGATACCGGATCAGCAGGAAGGCGACGGCCGTCATAAGGGAAAGACGAAGAAGAGCTCGTGTGAGTCCGTCGAGCGGCGAGCTTCGTCCCATTTGCGCGAAACCCTCGACCAGGAGCCCTTCGACAAGTCGTACGACGACGCAGATGCCCCAGAATAGAAGCCATGCCTGACCATAGGGCCGTTCTTGGGAACGGTAGAGCCAGTGGATTCCCGGCGAGGACAGCAGGAGCACCACGGTGGAGAATGCGGGATAGCTCATCACCGCGATGAGGAACGGACGCAAACGACGGCCTGCCGAGCTGACGCCGTCGGACCGGGGGTATCGGCGACGCAGGGGAGCCGTCAGCAGATAGGCGAAAAACAGGATCGCCAACGCCACAGTGGCGTTCTGAATGTGGGGTAC
>JAAYVJ010000147.1 GCA_012517265.1 Planctomycetota bacterium
CAAGGAGATCATCGTTTACTTCACCGGCCGCAAGCAGGACCCCAACATGACGATCCTGTTATACCTGCCCAACAACGCCCCGCGACCGGTCCCGCTGTTCGTCGGATTGAACTTCCAGGGCAACCAGGCCATAAATGCCGATCCCGCCATCACCATCACCAAAAGCTGGGTGCCCGGCGGCAACCATCGCGCGACGGCCGACTCACGCGGCAAGGCGGCCAGCCGGTGGCCGGTCGAACGAATCCTCGAACGCGGCTACGGCCTGGCGACGATCTACTACGGCGACATCGACCCCGACTTCGACGACGGATTCAAGAACGGCGTGCATCCACTATTCTACAAGCAGGGGCAGACTCAGCCGGCCCCGAACGAGTGGGGTTCCATCGCGGCCTGGGCCTGGGGTCTGAGCCGGGCAATGGATTACTTCGAGACTGATCCCGCCATCGACAGCAGACACGTCGCGGTGATGGGACACTCCCGCCTGGGTAAGACCTCGCTCTGGGCGGGCGCGACGGACGAACGATTCGCCCTGGTGATCTCCAACAACTCCGGCTGCGGCGGCGCCGCCCTGTCGCGGCGTGCGATCGGCGAAACCGTCCAGCGGATCAACACCGTTTTCCCCCACTGGTTCTGCGACAACTTCACGAAGTACAACGGCAAAGAAGGCGATCTTCCGATCGACCAGCACATGCTGATCGCCTTGATGGCTCCCCGGCCGGTCTACGTCGCCAGCGCCGAGGAAGACAAATGGGCCGATCCCAAAGGCGAATTCCTCTCGGCCCTCCACGCCGGGCCGGTGTACAAGCTCCTGGGCAAGGAGCCTCTACCGGTCACCGAGATGCCGCCGGTCAGCCAGCCGGCGATGGGCACGATCGCCTACCACATCCGCCCGGGCAAGCACGACGTCACCGGCTACGACTGGGAACGCTACATGGACTTCGCCGACAAGCAGTTCGGACGCGCCGCCAAGTGACACAGAGAGAAGGAGCCGTCATGGAAAGAGACCGATTCCTGCACCCCTGTAGGGCGACCTCCGTGGTCATGGTTCTGGCGTCTGCGTGGGCTTGTTCTGCTTCCGAGCAAACACAGCTTGCCGAGAAGTATGTGCCGCGGCTGGAGAAGATCCTGACCGAGAATATCGTGCCCTTCTGGTATGAGAAGAGCCTGGACCGCGCCAACGGCGGGTATATCATCAGCTTTGACGCACAAGGCAGGCTCAAAGAGCCTGTCACGAAGATGATCGTGACGCAGGCGCGGCAGGTGTGGCTGTTCTCCCGACTGGCGCGGGCCGGGTACGAGCCCGCCAGGCACCTGGAGGCCGCGGAACTCGGGTATCGGTTCCTCAAAGAGAAGATGTGGGACCCGGTCAACGGCGGATTCTACTGGGAAGTGGACGCCACGGGCAATCAGAAGCTCAAGGCCAACAAGCACCTCTACGGCCAGTCCTTCGCGCTCTACGCGATCTCCGAGTACGCCTTGGCCAGCGGCAGCAAGGACGCTCTGGAGTTCGCGACGCAGTTCTTCGATCTGCTCGAAGAGAAGTCCCACGACAAGATCCACGGGGGCTACGTCGAGTACTTCAGCCCCGATTGGACCGCCCTGACGAGCGAAGCCTCCTCGTACATGGGCGCGCCGGGCAACGTGAAGCTGATGAACACGCACCTGCACCTGCTCGAGGCGATGACGACGTTCTATCGCGCCAGCGGATCGCCCCTGCCCCGCGAGCGGCTGCTGGAACTGGTCAACATCGAGAGCAACACGGTCGTGCGAAAGACGCTCGGGGCCTGCACGGACAAGTACGATCAGGATTGGACCGTGCGGCTGGACGGCGACTACGCCCGCGTCTCGTACGGCCACGACATCGAGAACATCTGGCTGTTGATGGACGCCTGCGACGCGGCCTGCGTCTCGAGCTATCCCTTCATGGACCTCTACGACACGCTGTTCAAGTACTCGATCCAGTACGGCCAGGACGGCCGCAACGGCGGCTTCTACTACACAGGCAAGTTCCGGATGCCCGCCGACGATCGCAGCAAGTCCTGGTGGGTGCAGGCCGAGGTGATCGTCAGCGCCTTGCGGATGTACCGCCAGACGAACGACCCACGGTACCTGGCGATCTTTGAAAGTAC
>JAAYVJ010000741.1 GCA_012517265.1 Planctomycetota bacterium
CAGGCTCGCTGGATCGTCGCGGAGATTGAAGCATCCAGGCAAGTGACAACCGGCTGGCTCTCCTGGCCATTCGCCGACACGCCGGACTCGACCGACATGAGCAAGTTCGGCGGGCTCGTGCGTTCAGACCTGACGCTCAAGCCGTGGGGCGAGCGATTCAAGGATCGTGCGTCACAACTGGCGACGCTGGCCCAACCCACGCCGAGACTGCCGGCCTTCGACTTCGCACCGGCTCTGACAATGCCCGCGGACGGGCTGGCGTCTCTGCACGAGGGATACGCCAATCAGATCCGATCCGCAATCCGGGAGTAGAAGACAGGTCCCATTTCTTCTCAGTCGCCCGTCATCTCCCCGAACAAAGTCAGAGGCGAAGTCCGCGTGATTCGCACCTGTGCGAAGCGCCCCGCCAGCGTCGGCGGGCCGTTGAACACGACGATGTGATCGGTCGAGGTCCGACCCACCAACTGCGGCCGATCCGGTCCCTCCGTCGCATTGACGTGCGATTTCTTGCTGAGCCCTTCCACCAGGACGGTGACGTCGAACCCCAGGAAGCCTCGGCTCAGTTCCTCGCTGATCCGCTCCTGCACCGCCAGCAGCTCGACGTTGCGCCGCTGCTTGACCTCCTCCGGGATCGTGTCCGCCAGACGCTTGTCCGCCGTCGTGCCGGGACGAGGCGAGTATTGGAACACGAAGCAGTTCTTGTACCGGGCCCGCCGCACGAGTTCCACCGTGGCCTGAAAGTCCTCCTCCGTCTCGTCGGGAAAACCGACGATGAAGTCGCCCGCGATCGCGATATCCGGCACGATCGTCCTGGCCTTGTCGAGCATCTCCAGGTAGTGGGCGGCCGTGTAGTGGCGGTTCATCGCCTTGAGGATTCGGTCCGACCCGCTTTGCGCCGGCATGTGCAGGTATCGGCACACCTTGGGCGAATCCGCCATCGCGCGAAGGATGTCCTCGAAGTGCTCGTCGCGCGGATAGCTCGTCACGAACCGGACCCACTCGACGCCGGGCACCTCCGTCGCCATGTCGAGCAGATCGGCCAGACTGTAGGTTCGCTCGCCGTCGGCGTATTCGTACGAGTTGACGGTCTGGCCGAGGAAGGTGATCTGCCGGACTCCGGCGCCCGCAAGACTCCTCACCTGCGCGAGGATCGACTGCGGCGAGCGGCAAGCCTCCGGGCCGCGGACATAGGGCACGACGCAATACGTGCAAAAGTAGTTGCACCCCCGCATCACGCGGACGAACGCCTGGCCGGGGATCTGCCGATCCTGAAGGCTGTGGGCGGACTCAAAGTCGTCGAGCGCCGCGTCGCCCCCTTCCACCGGCCGGCGGATCGACTCCGTGACGGCCAGACGCTTCTCGTGGCGACCCAGGGCCTGGGAGATCAGCTCCGGCAACTGGGGAATCTGGGCCGGGCCGCAGACGATGTCCACCGCGTCATGCCCGAGCAGCGCGTCCCCCAGCCGCTGCGCCATGCAGCCCATGACCGCGACCACCATGCCGGGCCGATGTTGTCTGAGGTGCTTGAGATGGCCGAGGTTGGACAGGACCCGATCCTCCGCATGCTGACGGACGGAGCAGGTGTTGATGACGACCGCGTCGGCCTCCTTGACGCTCTCGGTCAGCCGAAAGCCTGCCTCCTGAAGCGCAGAGGCGACCAGGCCGGTGTCCAGCTTGTTCATCTGGCACCCGAAGCTCTTGATATGAACG
>JAAYVJ010000742.1 GCA_012517265.1 Planctomycetota bacterium
CGGTCGTCGGATTCATCGGCGTACATGTTCCAGGCGAGGGTCAATTGCTTGAGGTTGCTCAGGCAGGCTGCCCGCTTGCCACTCTCGCGAGCCCGCTGCAGGGCGGGCATCAGAATGGACATCAGCACAGCAATGACCGCAATCACAACAAGCAACTCAATCAGAGTGAATGCACGATTTCGACGCATGGCCGAATTCCTCCTTCTCACAATATCATCTCCGGCTTTTGCGATACAGGATACACCCGATGGCTCAGGTGTTCCCCCGGCCGACCTATATTATACAATTGTAGAGGTCAAAGTGGACCTCTGCAATGTCCATGACGCGAAATTAACCGTAGACGGAGCAACGCCGACCGGACGCGACGACGCCTCGGTCTGATGTGAATTCACACGCGTCTCGTTAGTTGTGTGGTTCTTTTTCGCCGTTTCCAGGCCCGCCAAGGGCACAGATTTGCCGGGGCCGTGGAGTGTCTGAACCGGCCCTGTTGCGGCTCAGTCTTCCCCCAGATCCGCAGCAACCGGGCAGGCCCGCCGCCTGCCGCATTTTTTTTTCGAACCGTAGATTCAGCAATTCCAAGGGTTAAGAAGAAGACCCAACGGTCCGACGTGAAATTTCTTCGCCTTAGACCTTTACACCCGCAGCCCTTGTCATTAATCTGCCCTTACTGTTTGTGAGCAGTAAGCAACTATATCTGGGCAGAGCCCAGCTATCCCTAACTACATGTAGTGGTGTCCTGTTGTCAGCACGGAGGCGCGTAATGTCCTATAAGTTCGACCCTGAGAACCCGTTCAAGAGCGAGCGAGCGCGAGCGAAGAAGGCCCCCCAATCCGAAAACGGCAAAGGGTTGACGATCGAGTCGTTCTTCTCCACCCCCGGCACGCATCCCTTCGAGCAGATCGAGTGGGAAACGCGAGCGGCAAAGATCTCCAGCGACACCGGCGAAGCGGTTTTCGAACAGGACGACATCGAGGTTCCAGTCAGTTGGAGTCAGTTGGCCACCAAGGTCGTAGCCAGCAAGTACTTCTACGGCGACATGGAGGGCGGCCAGCGGGAGCATTCCGTCAAGCAACTCGTCCACCGCGTCTGCAAGACCATCGCCGACCGCGGCCTTAAGGACGGATATTTCGCCACGCAAGAGGCGGCGGAGACCTACTACAACGAGCTGACATGGCTGTGCGTCAACCAGTACGGGTCGTTCAACAGCCCTGTCTGGTTCAACGTGGGCCTCTATGACGTCTACGGCATCGCCGGCGGCAAACACAACTATCACTGGGACCCGAAGGAAAGAACCGCGGTCCCCTGCCAGAACAGCTACGAACACCCCCAGGCCTCGGCCTGCTTCATCCAGTCCGTCAAGGATTCGATGGAGGACATCATGCGTCTGGCAACCTCCGAGGCCATGCTGTTCAAGCACGGCTCAGGCACCGGCACGGACCTTTCGACCCTGCGAAGCAGCCGGGAGAAGCTGGCCGGCGGGGGCAAACCCTCCGGCCCCCTGAGCTTCATGCGGGTCTATGACCAGATCGCGGCGGTCATCAAGTCCGGCGGAAAGACCCGCCGGGCCGCCAAGATGCAGTCGCTCAAGATCGACCACCCCGACATCAAGGAATTCATCACCTGCAAAACGATCGAGGAGAAGAAGGCCTGGGCCCTCATCGAGGCCGGCTACTGCGGGGAGCACAACAGCGAAGCCTACGACAGCGTGATGTTCCAGAACTCCAATCTCTCGGTCCGCCTGACCGACGAGTTCCTCCAGGCCGTCGAGAGGGACGACACCTGGAGCACCTACGCCGTCACGACCGGCAAGAAGGTCGATACGCACTCGGCCCGCGAGCTGATGCAGTTGATCGCAGAAGGCACGAGGATCTGCGGCGACCCGGGCGTTCAGTACCACAGCACCATCAACCGCTGGCACACCTGCCCGAACTCCGGGCCGATCAACGCCTCGAACCCCTGCAGCGAGTACATGTTCGTCGACGATTCCGCCTGCAACCTGGCCTCGCTGAACCTGATGAAGTTCCGCCGGGAGGACGGGTCGTTCGACGTCGTGGCCTTCAAGAAGGCGGTCCGGCTGTTCATCATCGCCCAGGAGATCCTGGTCGACAACGGCAGCTACCCGGACAAGCCCATCGCGATCAACAGCCACCGTTTCCGGCCGCTGGGGCTGGGCTTCGCTAACCTGGGCTCGCTGATCATGAGCCTGGCCCTGCCCTATGACTCGGACCAGGCGAGGTCGCTCGCTTCGGCCGTCAGCGCAATCATGACGGGCGCCGCCTACGCCGCCAGCGCGGAAATCGCGGGGCTCAAGGGCCCCTTCGATGAATTCGAAAAGAACAAGGAGCCCATGCTCAAGGTCATCAACATGCACCGCCAGCATGCCCATGACCTGCCGGAGACGCATTGTCCGGACTACCTGCGAAACGCAGCCAAGGACGCCTGGGATGAAGCCATAGACGCCGGGACAAAGATCGGTTTTCGAAACGCCCAAGTCACCGTACTGGCACCTACGGGCACGATCGGCTTCATGATGGATTGCGACACCACGGGCGTCGAGCCGGACATCGCGCTGATCAAGTACAAGCTCCTGGCCGGCGGCGGCATGCTCAAGCTCGTCAACAAGACGCTCCCGATGGCCCTCGAACGACTGGGGTACTCACCCGAGGACATCAAGGCCATCTGCGACTACGTGGACAAGCAGGAGACCATTGAAGGGGCTCCGAGACTGTCCGCGGAGCACCTGCCGATCTTCGACTGCGCCTTCAAGCCCAGGAACGGCAAGCGGTTCATCTCCTACACGGCGCACCTGAGGATGATGGCGGCGGTGCAGCCCTTCATCTCCGGGGCGATCAGCAAGACGATCAACATGCCCAAGGAGAGCACGACCGAGGAGATCCAGGCCGCCTACATGGAGGGCTGGAAGCTGGGCCTCAAGGCCGTGGCGATCTATCGGGACGGATCCAAGCGGCTCCAGCCCGTTCAGACCGACAAGCACAAGGACGAGAAGGCCAAGAAGTCCGCCGAGGCGCCGGCGGGCCGGCCGTTCCGCAGAAGGCTGCCCGACACGCGGCACAGCCTGACGCACAAATTTTCGGTGGCAGGACATGAAGGCTACCTGACGGTGGGGCTATACGAGGATGGTCAGCCTGGTGAGTTGTTCATCACTATGGCCAAGGAGGGCAGCACCGTCGGGGGCCTTATGGACGTCATCGGCACGTGCACGTCGATGGCCCTGCAGTACGGCGTGCCGTTGATCACCCTGGTGGACAAGTTCCGCCACGCCCGGTTCGAGCCCTCCGGCATGACCAGCAACCGGGACATCCCGTTCGCCAAGAGCCTGATCGACTATATCTTCTGCTGGCTGGGCCTCCAGTTCATCCCGGGCTACGCGGACAAGAACCTGCCCAACCGGACCCCGCCGGCCACCGCGGGGAACAAGACGGTCAACACCACCGCCCGCGAGCTGGTCGAAAAGACCAAGGACCTGGCGCACAAGATCGCCGAGGCCAAGGCCGTCGGCGGCAACAGCGGCAACGGCAAGAAGGTCAAGGGCGCCGAGGCCAAGCCGGAGACCGTGCCGGCCAAGGCGACCGGCACCCTGCCCATGGACCGCATCGGCGGCAAGCCCGCCCGGATCGGCCCGCTGGTGAGCGTCCCGATCATCGCCACCGTCGGGGCCGAGGACGGGACCCAGGCGGAGGCCGCGATGATGCAGCAGTTCAATTCGCAGTTCGAGCACTTCGGCGACGACGCCCCGGCCTGCGACATCTGCGGCTCCATCACCGTCCGCAACGGCACCTGCTACAAATGCTTCAACTGCGGGAATTCGATGGGATGCTCGTGAAGAATTGACGATCTACGATTGATTATTGATGATTGCATTGCCCACGAGAGATTGGAATGGGCGGATTGAGAAAACTCAGGAGAAAGGGGGGCGACAGGTATTCGGTCGAACCCCTGCACGGCGCTTCCGGATTCGAGGCCGGCAAGCTATCGGCCGTGATTCTGGATTTCGCCCGACCGTTAACCGAGAGCGTCGAGGATGACCAGTTCGAAACCGCGATCACACTGGCAATCCTCTGTTGGAACATCGCCCTGTTGCCGGAGGATGACCAGGGACGGGAGATCGGCCTCCTCAGGACCAGGATGGCGAAGGATAAGCCCGCATGGTGGGTCCGCGATCTGGAAGGTTGGACCCGCCGACTCGTGGACCGCAAGAAGAAACTCTTTGGACATGACCGCAGGATGGTGATGAATTACACGATTACCGACGAGGGAGATGATTTTCACCTGCATGTCGTATCGACGCATGTCCCGGATTCTCCCACCGCGAATCCTCGATAGCTCGATAGGAATCTTGATGCGGAGCGTCGTCCATGGATTCAAAGTGAGTCTTCATTCTCGGTGCCGGTTTCTCGAAGCAAGCCGGAATGCCCTTGGCGACAGAACTGACTCCTCTCCTACGCCGAAAGTTCGAGGAGTACGACCACCAGGAGGCCCTCGCGTGGCTCACAAGTCTCGACGAACGCGTCAATTGGCTCAATCAAACCAATAATGGTGCCGCGTCCTCCCTGAATATCGAGGAACTGTTCGATCTCGGCCACTTCGACGCTCTCATATGGAAGATGCGCCAGCACGTGTGCCCGGTCGGCCGCAACTCGGGAGATACGCCGTATGCCACCGGTGAGGCAATCGAAACGTGGCTCAGCTATATGGAGGATGATCTTCGTGATGTGATCTGGAGCCAACAGGAGGCGACCGGTCAGAAGTCCGAGGGCATCTCGCGATTCACAGACACTCTCCGAGAGAACGATGCTGTCGTGACGTTCAACTATGACACGTTGGTCGAACGTTCGATATCACAGGCCGACAAGCCATGGCAATATGGGTTCAAGACCGAGAATGGTCAGGGAACAATGGTCCTCAAGATGCACGGTTCGATAAACTGGGCAATTGTCCCACGCGGTCAAGTTGACAATTTCGGATATCCCGTTCTCTTCCGGAAGGAAGACCAAAACACAAGGGAAGCCACTGGCGAACCGGCGGGCGAAACCGAATACGACTATGTGCTTCTTCACATCCCTGATAACAAGCTGGCCAGTCGCATCAAGAACCGTTTTCTCCAGATGAGCAACAAGCAGTATGGTATCGGCATCGCAGGTCTGGGCCGGTACAAGCCGCTCGACGCAATTCCCGGCAGCGGCCGAGTTTGGCACAATGCCGGGCGAGCTCTATATCAGGCGAAAGAAATCGAGACTGTAGCATCGTTGGTGCAGCTTATCCGGTGTCGGCGCGGGCCGCGTGCAGGGTGCAGAGGGTGAGATTCCGCTCTGGCGTGCGATGGTCGCGTTCCATGTCCAGCGCGATGCGTTGACGGACATGGGCGGC
>JAAYVJ010000743.1 GCA_012517265.1 Planctomycetota bacterium
CGGTACCCGCAGGGCAACCACACGGAGCTGGAGCACGTCCGCCAGATCGTCGCCGACGGCGTGGTCAAGGCCGCCGGTCTGTCCGCCGGAGGCGTCCTCCTGGACACCAGCGCCCCGTTCGCCAGCATCGTCCTCGGCCAGGACCTCATGACCGGTTTCGTCGGCCCGGCCGGCTGCCAATACGAATTCAGCATTTCCGAAACGATCGCCCTGTGGATCAAGCAGCCGCAGGCCGTGTGCGTCCTGAAGTGATCTGACATGGATTCGGGATGATGGATGATGGATGATTCGCGCGAGGCGCAAACCCCGCGGTCATCAGTCATCCATCATCCATCTTCCTTTCGACCGAACGCACCGATCCCGCTCCAACGCGGCTCCGCCGCTCCGGGTCACGAGACACGGGTCACGAGCCGCCCCCCCTCCCCCCGGCTTCCCGCCTAATCGAACTCGATCTCGAACTCGCAACTGTCCGCGCCCTGAATGATCGACTGCTTCAGTCTCACCTTCACCGGCCTGCCGAACGCGGCTTCGAAGAGAGACTTGTACCATCCGGTGGAGCACTGGCAGTAGGTGTCGGTCGGGAACGGCTCGCGGGTCTGTTTCACCCGCCCGCAGTAGCACCGGTCGTAGCCGCCCACGATCGTGTTGCGGTCCTTCAGTTCCAACCTGCCCCCGCCGATGCCTCGTTCATTCAGCCGGGCGAGCAATTCCTCGACCGATTTCGATTCCTTCATGAACTGCTTGACGCGTTTGTGCTGCGTGGGGCCGCAGCATTTCATTCCGCAGGCCTGCATGACCTTCTTCGCGGCGGGCTTGCCCGCCTCTTTCTCCAGACGCTCGACCGCATTGCGTATCCATTCGGCCTTCTGTACGTAGTCCGTGGTCGCGTCGAATCGCTCCGGCTCGACAATGACCTTCTCCGACACCGCGGCGCCGACCTGAGCGTCGATGCACCGCTTGAACCGGGTCATCCATCCGCCGAGTCTTTGGGCCTTCATTTCAGAAGGTCCCCAAACGGACCGAGCAGATCACACTTGTTCTGCCATGTGGTGTACATGATCCAGACCGCGTCTGTCGTTTTGTCCAGCACGACGAGAGAGAGGCACCTGAACATCACGTCTCTGTCCCACGTCTTGCATGTTTCTATGCGCCCGTCTCGCGGCTCGGCCGCATCGGCCCCCCCGTAGATTGGATCGTACATGCCGACGACGGCAAAAGAAATGCGCAACGCGGGAAGGGCCTTCCTTCGATCGATCGAAGGGTGGAGATTTTCTCAGAGCGATCGCTTCCTATTCATCGTCCGCCATGGGCACTCTTGCGCTCTCCACCCTGTGCGGCTTGCCCGTCTTCTCGGAAAGCTCCAGGGCCCGTGCCTCCGCCTCGGCTCTGGCCGGGTAGAGAAACGACGCGATCACCTTGTAATTCGCGTCCACGACTGTCCAGATGAGCTTCATGCGCTTCGGCTTGGGCGCGGCCTTCTTGGAGCCGGACGCCTTACGCACACGTGTCTTTGGCTCCTTCTCCTCGGCGTCTTGTTCCCTCTCCTCGGCTTCTATCGAAGCTTCCTCGGCCATTCGTTCAATCCGTTGCCTGTTCGACAGTCGCTTCGCCATGGAATTATCCGTTTCTCAGGATCGCCTGATAGAACACCTTCTGCACCGACACGCAAACAGGACTTTACCAGATCTGCGGCGGCCGTGCAAGACAAATGCCGTTATCCGCCGAGAGGCGGATTCGGATCGGCGTCAAGTCGAGGAGCAACGGGGCCTTCGCAAGAAGATGTGCGGTTATGATTTTCTGTCCGGAACCACCAATACCCTGGGCTTTCGCGCGAGGGCGCGTCCGCCGTCCTGCACGCACAGGGCCCATTGCCCCCCTCTTGCCTGTCTTGTCATGGCCGCTCCCGTCCGGCGAAGGCGATTGCCCGTCACATCAAGTCCCGGCCCCCGCGCCCGAGCTTCCCTCGACCAGCGACACCAGTTGATCGACCACGCCTTTCACGCTCTCGGCCTGGGCGTTCAGCTCCGCCGAAGCGCTGGCCGATTCTTGCGCATTGGCGGCATTCTGTTGTGTCACC
>JAAYVJ010000148.1 GCA_012517265.1 Planctomycetota bacterium
ATCGTCGCGACGCAACTGCTGTTCACGATGGGCGACCTGCTCGCCCGGGCGAACATGCGGCACAGTCCGTTCGCGCTTTCGACGTTCCTGAGCTGGTGGTTCGTGCTGTACTTCGCGATTCGCCAGATCGCCATGTTCGGCCAGCTCTACGTGTTTTCCCTCCTGCAGATCGGCAAGACGATGGCCCTGTTCAGCGCCACGTCGCTCATCGTGGTCAACGTCCTGGGCGTCCTGCTGCTCGGCGAGGTCCTCTCCGCCCAGACCTACCTGGCCATCGGCCTGGTCGTGCTGGCGTTCATCGTGTTGGTCCTCACCCCATGACGATCGCCGGCCAGCGCGCTTTCGAAGGGCAGGCACGGGGGCCTGCCCCTACGACTTGGGGGCAGGTCGTCAGTCGTGCAGGAGGATACGCCCGTCGCCGGGTGGGATCGTGAACTTCGTTGCGGTCTCGCCGGTGAGGGCGTCTTTCGTCAGCTGGCCCAGTTCGAGCACGTAGGGTCCCGGCGCGCCCGGCAGGTTCACCACCACTTTCGCCTTTTCGTATCGTCGTTTCCATACGTGGCTGGAGACTTGCTCGCCCGGGCCCAGGGGCGGGCCGATCTTCACGTCGTACTGCGGCTGCCAGTCGTGACGGTGGCTCGTGTTGTCCGAGAAGAGGTAGTAGAAGTCGCCGATGGTCAGGGCGTAGCACAGGCTCCATCGCATCGCCGCCGGGTCGGCCGGGGGCTTTTGGCCCCGCTTGGCGTCGCCCGGCCAGCCGGCGTGGTCGCGGGTCTCCTCGAATCGCTCGATCAGACTGATCGTCGGCTGTCTGAGCAGGGTCTGCGTGCGCTGCATCTTGCGGATGCAGTCGTCCCATTGCGTGCGGTTGTGGCTCCAGCCGGACTCGTACATGAAGCCGTTGAGGTAGGGGGCCGCGAAGTCGTATTCGCCGACCGCGTATCCGGCGTTGACCAGGATCAGGAAGTCGTCGCCGACCGCCTCGCGGACGGCCTTGAGGAATGCCACCCACGGCTGGGGCTCGTTGCGGAGGTTGTCGTAGAAGACGCCGTCGACGCCGATCTCCTTGAGGGCCGCGGTCTGGCTGACGACGTGCCGGCGATACTGCTCGTTGCCCCAGTCCATGCGGTGCGTGCCCGGCCAGAACTGCTGGCGCTTGCCGTCCTTGCGGAGCCACCATTCGTGGTCTTCGGGCAGCCAGTCGTCGGGGTACTCATAGAAGGGCAGATCGCCCAGGATGACGGCGTCGGGGTTGAGTTTGCGGAGCCTGGCGACTCGATCCCTGGCGACGGCCACCGACTCCGGCGTGTACCCGTCGGCCAGGCCCTTGGGCTCGCGGTCGAGCTTCAGGCCGAACTGGCCGAACCCGGCCATGATCAGGTCGTGCCTGGCCATGGCTTCGAGCGAGTTGTCGCCGCGGATCGAGGCCCAGAGCATCGCAATTCGCGGGTAGGGTGTCTTGGTGAAATCGGGGGCCTGCGGCGCGGTCTGCGCACCGGCCGTGCAGAACCGGCAACAGACGAGGCTCAGCAGAAGTCCACAGAACATGCGCGACGTACAGCGTCCTCTGAAGCTACCCAACCAGGCCATCACGTTCTCCTTTCGCAACCGCAACAGCCAACGGACGCCACAAGCCGGCGCGGTCACTGGATCGTGACGGCCGTGCCGCTGATGCTGACCATCAGCATCGCGCCCTGGGCACCAACGGTCTCGATATCGATATCGATTCCGACGATCGCATTGGCCCCGAGCGAGGCGGCCTCCTGCTCGATCTCGTCGAATGCGATTCGGCGGGCGTCGCGGAAAGCCTTCTCGTAGGCGCCGGACCGGCCGCCCACGATGTCGCGAATGCCTGCCATGATGTCTTTGAAAATGTTGGCGCCCAGGATGGCTTCGCCGTTGACGACGCCATGATACTCGGTGATTCGATGGCCTTCAATGCTCGGTGTCGTTGTGCAAATCATTTCGGTGGCTCCATAGAAAGACCCGTTTCCCATTACAGATGCGCCGCGGGGGTTTTTATTCAGTCTTTTCCTCGTGGCTCTCGGCCTTTCGAATCTGCGACTGGCTCAGGGCCGCCAGGCCGCCCATGGCGCCGAGGTTCATGGTCTCCAGGGCGGAGCTCGGGACGATGATCATCGAGCCCTTCTCCTTGAGGCCTTCGAAGAGCATGTTCATGCCGCGAAGGTGCATGGCCATCGGGTTGGCTTCGTACTGTTTGGCGGCCTGGGCGAACTTCTGGGCGATCTCCGTCTCGGCGGTGCCCAGGATGATGCGGGCCTGTCGCTCGCGCTCGGCCTGGGCCTGTTTGGACATTGCGGCCTCCAGGTCCTTGGGGATGATGATGTCGCGGATCTCGACCGACTGGACCGTGATGCCCCAGGGGTTGGTCTTCTCGTCGAGGATCTCTTTCAGGCGATTGCCCAACTCGCCGCGATGGGTGAGCATGTCCGCCAGCTCGTGCGTGCCGATGATGTCCCGCAGGGCGGTCTGGGCCGAGAGCACGATCGCCAGATAG